>JAVEPB010000072.1 GCA_030922375.1 bacterium
CGGCTTCACCGCCGTGAACTTGATGCTGACCGCTTTCCCTTGCGCGCGGGCGAGGTCCTCTTTTGCGGGGGCAGGTCCGTACTCCTCTCCGGGACAACGGGCCATAGCCTCCAACTCCTCGGGGGCGAGGGTATGGCGCGCAACGACCCGGACCCCGGCGAAGCCCGCCTTCCTCACCGTTCGCCAATAATCCGCCTCGGGAACGGCCCCTCCAAAGCAACCCGCCCAGGTTGACTGAAAACGCTCCCGCGCCTCGGCGTCAATGTTCTCCGTGAGGACGATGTCCGATATTGCGAGGCGTCCACCCGCTCTCAGGATGCGAAAGGCCTCCTTGTAAACGGCCCCCTTGTCGGGACACAGGTTGACGACACAGTTGGACAAGACGACATCGGCCGACTTATCCGGAAGCCGCGACTCCTCCATCGCCGCCACGCGCAGGTCGATGTCCCTGTCCTCCAGGCCCGCCTCGGCCACGGCCTGCCTGGCGCGCTCGATCATCTGGTATGTGAAATCGATTCCGACGACTCTGCCTTGCGGCCCGGTCTTGCGGGCAGCCAGGATGACATCTATCCCCCCTCCGCAACCGAAATCCACAACCGCGTCGCCCGGAGCAAGGCCCGCGAAACCAACCGGATTGCCGCAACCGCGGGAGAGATTGAGCGCGAGCTCCGGCAGCGAGGCGAGCTCGTCCCGCCCGTAAAGCGCCTGACCGACCGCAAAGCCCAGACTGGACTCTCGCTTACTGGGTCAGCAGGCCTCCTTGTGACCACCCTTTTCGGCGAACCTGCCATAGCGGCCCTTGACCGCCTGTTCGACATCCCCGGCCTTCATTTTTCCAGCCTCTCTTTCGGTTCAACCGGCATTTCCCAATAAACCCTTCGATGAGCCAGTTCTACCAGAAAAGGCGCACTGGCGAATCCCGGAATGGGCGCCCTCCGGGCCGCAAGGGGAGGGTGGGGGGAGGGTTCTAAACGGCACCAGGCCCGAGGAGAAGGAATCATTGCGCCTCAAAATGGAGAAAACACCTATTCACCTTGACTTTTCTTGGGAAAGGTAGCGCCCAAGAGGCCTATTTTTCAATACTTTATGGCCTTATCGGCGGAAAGAACCTTCTAGATACAAAAAAAGGTCGTAATTTACTAAATGAAGATCGCCGCTGCATAATTTTGGTTAATCAATAAAATCTTATCGCTCCTCACATGTATGGGGTCCGTGATGAAGTCGTCAAATATTATCCTGGCGCCGGCCTTGTTGATTGCCGTTTTCTGTAATGTGTCGGAGGTTGGCGCTTTTAACCCGTGGCACTTGGAGCGATTGCGAAAATATAAATATTGCCCGGGATGTGACTTGAGTTATAGCCAACCAAAATAGACCAATCAGCGCGAGGCCTACCTTTCCAAAGCCAATCTGAGCGGGACCGACCCCCGCTCGCTCGGTCCCGAGATATGCTAAAGTCCCGCATCCGCCCTTATAATCTTGCGAATCAACCCCAATCGCGGCCAGGTGGCCAAAAAGGTCCTCGGGGCCAAGAAGGAGGAGTCTCATGCGTTTTTTGATGAAGGTGGAGCTGCCGGTCGAGATCGCCAACGAGATGTCGGCGGACGGTTCGCTCGGGAAGACGATCGGGCAGATTTTGGAGCAATTGGAGCCCGAGGCGGCGTATTTCACGACCGCGAACGGGGAGCGGGCGGGCCTGATTATCTTCCATATCGACGACGTGTCGGAGATTCCGAGGGTGGCCGAGCCGTGGTTCCACGCTTTTGAGGCGAATGTGGATATCGTGCCGGCGATGATTCCGGCCGACCTCGAGAAGGCGGCGCCGGACATCAAGCGGGCGGCGAAGATGTACGGCTAGGTGCTCCCGCGCGATGTCCGTCCCGGACGAGGGTGTGCCGGCCCGGACGGGGGGTTTCCAGATCTGTGAGCTGTCCCGGCCCGTCTTTGGCGGGTAGCGCGGCAGCCGAAGCCCAAGGGCGAATATTCGGCAAGCTCTACCGAAAGCTCGAATCAACATAAAGTACCCGCCGGAGCAATTTGAGTTGCAAACTATGAAAACAGGGTCTTTAAAGTAGTTTCGAGGTTAACGGGTGCGGAGTACATACCCACGACCAAGCCAAAGTAGAGGCCGGGTCAGCCATTCAGATCAGCATAATCCGAGGCGGCCGACGCCGGATGAAAATTCCCGTAGTTCAAAACTCAATAATACCGCTGATGAGGCCCCACAAGCCATTGGAGCGGCTCGGATGAGCCATGAGAGGCATCTGTGGATACACTTTACTTGAATGTCAATTTTCAGCCGGGGGCTAAAATCCGGAAATTCACAAGAGTTCCCAAGAGAGTTCCTCGCCGGTGAGACTCATCCCGGTGTCTGGTTCCGTGGTTTATTAAAGGGAATAATATCCATCCATGGGTTTTGCGTTCCGGTGTTCACGCTGGTGATCTCATACGAGGGATTTCTATCCTGGGGACTTACACGAGGACCCATGCCACCGGAGGCTATATCGGTTCGCAACCGGGTGAGTGGCTATCCACCAATTACTGGCGAATGCCGGGGAATGACTCGGGGATGGGCGAGCCAGCCGAGAGGGCATTCGAGGTCGGCGGATCGGCTATATTTAAAGACACGACTTGGATACACATTATTTGACATAACATATATTATCATGTCAACAGGAGAATTGCGTGGATATCACCGGGGACCGGCCCGGCAGCGCCCCGTAAAAGCGCTAGCGCCTATTTCGCGCCACCGAGGCGCGCCATCTGGGCCCTCAGGCGGGACGTGATGTACGGGCTCGACGGGTGCTTCTGGATGAGTTCCTCGTAGGTCTTGAGAGCCTCCCCTGGGCGTCCCGTCTCCTCGAAACATCCCCCGATAGAGAGATAGAGATCCTCCGCCGCCAGAATGCTTCCCTTGGCGAGAATGTCCCGCCAAATCGGGACGGCGTCGGTGCATTTCCCCTGGAGCCCCAGGCTGCCCGCGAGACCGCGCCGGGCAATCTCGCGGTCGGTCTCGGTGAGAGATTTCTCCTCTTCGAGAAGCCGGCGGTACTCCTTTTCGGCGGGGGCGATCTCTCCGCGCTCGGCCAGGAGCGCCGCCAGACGAAGCCTGGCGATAATCCCGGGTTTTGTCCCCGGATAGCCGTCCGCCGCCAATCTCAGCGCGTTTTCGGTCTCGGGGCTGAGCGGGTCCTTTGAGGCCGTCTCGGCGATTGCCAGGGCGATTCCCGCCCGCTCCCGGACCTGGGCGGACCAGACGGTGTAGCCCACGATTGCGCCCACGACGACTATCACGGCCGCTGCGCTCCCCAGTACTGCCCTGGCGTTGCTTTGATACCAATCCACTGCCTTTTCGGCAAAAAGTTGAAAGGAGTCGGGCTCCTTGATTTCCTTTCGAAACGAACGCGCCATCTGGAAGAGTCCTTAGAGTTATCGGGTAGTGAACTTTTTCGCTCCGCGCCCCGGCGAATTATCCTGTCCTGGCGGCGGGAACTCCGGTTGTGCGGTCCCTTTTTTACCCAAAATCCGCCCCCGAGGTCAAAGCGCCATGAGAATTGCGGGACCGAGGTGAGGACGGCAGCTCAATGTGCCTCCCCGAGGGTAAAATCCGGGATATCCGCTTGATTGAGAGGGATAAAAACCCTTTATTTCAGGAAATCGAGAAGCTCGGTCAACTCTTTGCGGACCTGCTCGATATCGGAGTTGCTTTGATTTCCAAAAAGACCAGGCTGAGGGGTCTCTTCTTCGGGGGGGCGCGGCGGCGCGGCGGTACGGGCGGTTTCCGCGCGCAGGGAGCGTTTCTTCTGGAGTTGTTTCTTCGCTCCGGCGATGGTGAAATTTTCCTCGTAGAGCAACTGTTTGATCGAGAAGATCAGTTCAACATCCTTCCGGCGGTATATCCGTTGGCCGGATTCCCCCTTCGCCGGGCGGAGCATTTTGAATTCGCTCTCCCAATATCTCAAAACATGGGGTTTTGTACCTGTCAACTGCGCAACTTCGCCGATTTTGAAGAAAAGCTTGTCGGGGATCTCTGGGCGCGTCATGCTGTTCGCTTCTTCGGCCACCCCATTTCCTCCTGTGCCGGTCTATTTCCGTCGGACGACATAGGAACCGGTAAATCCCGACCGGTTGATGCGCGCCAACATCGCGACGGCATCTTGCCTTTTCGCCATTCTTCCGATTCGAACCGTTCGAAGGTTGGATTTTCTCGCAACCGCCTTGCTCGCGGAGAGCCGGCCCACAAAACCGGAATCCTCCACCTGATCCAGGCGTTGAGCGGCTTCCTCAAGGTCGGTGAACCTTCCGGCCGACACCACCCATTTCGATCCACTCTTATAAACCGTGGCCCGGACTTTCTTTCCCTTGGCCCTCGATGCCATGGCCTCGGCAGCGGATTTGCTTTCGAAGTCACCGAGTAGAACTTCGGTTTGCGCCAAAGCCGAAACCCGGCTGCCTCCGCTTACGAACGGTTTAAATCCTTTCGCCCGAAGGTTTCGCACAAACGATTTGATGCATTTATCCGTCCTGCAGGTGGCCACCTGGATACTGAAATAGCTTCCGAGAGGCGCCTTGGCCACGCGGTTCGGGGCGCGGGCGATTTTTGACTTGACGGGGGGCCTTTTCCTTCGCGTAACCGCCGCCCTGGGTTTAGGCACGGAAGAAGCCTTCGTCATTCTGCGCGGCGCGGGCTCCCGGCGCGGCTTGGGCGCCTCAACCTTTTTCTCGGGAATGGCCACAACGACAGGCTTCTTCTCTGCTTTCGGGCGAGTTTTTGGCGGCGCCAGCGGCTCTTTTTTCGCCATTTCCGGCTTCTTTATCTCAACTGCCGCCACGGCTTTTGGGGGTTCAGGTTCTTCTTTGTCCTGCTTCGCGCTTTGCTTTACTTCCTCTTTTTTTTCGGCCTGCATTTTCTGGAGAAGAACGAGCTCTTTTTTCCGGCGCGCCCTTTCCGCTTTGGCTTGTTCGCGGCGTTGTTTTTTCAGTTCCTCGAGCCGTTTTTGGGCCTCAATCTTCTTTTGGGCCTGAATTTGTCTTGGAACCCACCAAAATTGGTATCCTGCCCAGGAGCCGCCTCCGAGGACAACGAGGACGACAAGCGCAATAATAATCTTCCGGATGAGGCCTCCTCCGCTTTTTCCGCCCGAGGAGCCGGAGGATGAGCCCAGTTCACTGTCGAGGTCATCGTCGAAATCACTCAGTGACGCATCATCTGAATCGTCGTCGTCGAGTAGATTAACTCCTTTTGCAGCCATATCGAGCTTCCCTTCAGGCGGAGATTATTCCTCTTCCCTAGCGGCGACAGCTTCCGAAATCACCTTTTCGGCCACCTGCCCTGGAACTTCTTCGTAGTGGGAAAACTCCATCGAGAAATCACCGCGGTCCTGGGTCATGGAGCGGAGCGAGGGGGCGTAATTAAGCACCTCCGACATGGGCACCTGCGCCCGGATGGTCTGTTTGCCGCCCGGAGCGGGGTCCATTCCCATGACCCGCCCGCGTCTTGAATTCATGTCGCCGATAATGTCCCCCATGTAATCGTCGGAAACGGTAATTTCCATGTTCATGATGGGCTCGAGCAAAGTGGGCTTGCAACCCGCCACGCCTTTTTTAAAACCCATCGAACCGGCAATTTTAAACGCCATCTCGGAGCTATCGACATTGTGATAGCTTCCGTCGAACAGCGTCACCTTGAGGTCGGTAACCGGATAGCCCGCGAGGGCGCCGGTTTCCATTGCTTCGATAATCCCCTTCTTGACGGCCGGTATGTAGGTCTTGGGAATCACCCCGCCGACGATTTTATCGATAAATTCAAATCCGTCGCCCCTGGAAAGCGGTTCTATTTCGAGCCAGGTATCGCCAAACTGTCCCTTCCCGCCGGTTTGCTTCTTATAGCGTCCCTGAACCTTGGTTTTGCCCTTGATGGTCTCCCTGTAGGGAACGCGAGGGGTTCGCATTTCAACTTCGACATTGTATTTTCGCTTGATGCGCTCGATGGCGACCTCGATGTGGAGGACGCCCAGGCCCGAAAGAAGCAACTCGTTGGTTTGGGCATCCCTGCCGGTGGTCAGAACGGGATCTTCATCCTGCATTCGCTTTAGGGCGGTGCTGAGCTTTTCCTCGTCTCCCTTGCTCTTGGGAGCGATGGCATAGGAAATCACCGGAGTCGGGTATTGGATGGTATTGAACTTTTCGCTGACTTTTTCGTCGCAAAGGGTGTCGCCGGTTTCGGTGACCTTGAGTTTGGCCACCGCCGCGATATCGCCCGGTACGAGTTTACCGGAAACGGGTTGTTGATTTTTCCCCTGAATATACACGAGCGCCCCCAACCGTTCCTTTTCGTCTTTGTTGGGGTTCAGGACCGAAGAGTCGGCGGATATCGAGCCGGACATCACCCTGAATATATTCAGTTTTCCGGCGAAGGAATCCACAACGGTCTTGAACACCAAAGCCCTGAACGGTGCATCGGGGTCCGCTTCAACGGCAATCTCATTTTCCTCGCCCGCGCTTGCCGCGACAAAGGACCTGACGTCCGGAGAGGCGCCGTATTTAACCAAGGCATCGAGAAGGGCGTCGGTCCCGATATTTTTCACCCCGCATCCGCAAAGGGCGGGAAGAAAGGAACCTTCCATGATTCCCTGCTTTAATCCGCCGACGAACTCTTCGTATGTCAATTCCTCTCCTTCGAGATATTTCTCCAGGAGCGCCTCGTCGGCCTCGGCGGCGAATTCGATTAGTTTTCCCCGCATTTCCTCGTAGGAGTCGGCAAGTTCGGCGGGGATG
The DNA here is from genome assembly GCA_030922375.1 of bacterium. Taxonomy (GTDB): domain Bacteria; phylum UBA8248; class UBA8248; order UBA8248; family UBA8248; genus UBA8248. The sequence goes on from JAVEPB010000072.1 coordinate 6,775, forward strand.
TCCTCCTCGCTGCCCTTGCCGCTCTCGTCCGCCTTGTAGGTGAACGCCTTACCCAAGACCAGGTCCACTACCCCGCGGAAATCCTCGCCGCTCCCGATGGGCAACTGGAGCGCCGCCACCCGGGTGCCGAGAAGGGATTCGGCTTTTTGCAATGTGCCGAGGTAGTCGGCCTGTTCGTGGTCCATGTGGTTGACGAATATAAAACGGGGAATCTTTTCCTCGCCGGCCCAGTTGAATACCTTCTCTGTCGTGACCTTGGGGTCGTCATGGGAATTCAGCACGATGACGGAATTATCAATGGCGCGGATACAGGCTACGGTTTCGGCGATGAAATTGGAGTAGCCAGGGGTGTCCAAAAGGTTGAGATGGTGTTTTTCCCAGTCGGCGAAACTGACGGCGGCAGTTATCGAGGAGTTTCTGTTTATTTCTTCGGGTTCTCCGTCCAGGATGGTATTGCCCTGATCGACCTTTCCCTGCCGGTCCGTACTTCCTGCGGTAAACAGGCAGGCCTCGACAAGAGAAGTTTTCCCGTTGCCTCCTTCGCCCAAAAAGCCCACGTTTCGAAGGGCCCCTACCTCCAGCGCGGCCATAGAAGTGAACTCCTTTAATTTCGAATAATGAGTGGAAAAAAATTCAGTGTGTCATAAAAAAATCGCACACCCTAATATCTAGAATGATCCTGAAGTAATCGTGCCATTCGAATACCTATTTTGTCAATCATAATGAAGGATTTGGAGGTGGGTGCTTAAAGCTAGGCTTCAAGTTTTTGATGCCATAAACAATTGATACTCATCGCTTTTTTTCCGAAATGGAACGGTGCTGGATGCAGGCGGGAAAAGGTAATGGAGAATTGGAGAGGTTCCCCCCCCTGCCCTTTGTGGCGTATGCATGACTCCCCTTCCGTGGAGCTGTCTAATTCGGCCACTAGATCCAGCAGGGTTGCCCAAAACCCCTTATTTTGGATATGAGTGTCCCGAAGACAACCAATTCACTTGCGGAAGGGAGACGGATAATGGCGCCTAGGCCTGCTGGAATTAGCGCGGAGGAGGAGCATTGGGTCCGCAACGAGGTGTGCCCCAGGAGGGTGCGGGTGCTCTTTGGGGGTGAAACTATCGCCGACAGCCGGCATGCCTTGTTAATGCGCGAGGCATGGCACACACCGGTTTATTATTTTCCCCGCGAGGAGGTCCGGATGGATCTCATGGAGCGGACCGATAACAGCACCCATTGACCCGTAAAGGGAGATGCGTCCTATTGGACGCTTACCGTCCGGGATCGGACGGCCGAAAACGCGGTTTGGAGCTATGAGAACCCCATCGAAAGTGTCCCCGAGATTTCGAAATATATCGCCTTTTACTGGAATCGGATGGACGCATGGTACGAGGAGGACGAGGAGGTATTCCTCCACCCGAGGGACCCCTACAAGCGGGTCGATGTGCTGAAAAGCTCGCGCCATATCCGCGTTGCCCTGGCGGGAGAGACGATAGCCGAAAGCCACCGCCCTCATATTCTATTCGAAACGGGCCTGCCGCCTCGCTACTACCTCCCCCGGGAGGATGTTCGGATGGAGATATTGACCCAAACCGAACGCACTTCCGTTTGTCCCTACAAGGGGACCGCGGTGTATTGGTCGGCCGAGCTGGGCGGAGAGGTTTTCGAGGATATCGTATGGAGCTACCCGGACCCGATACCGGAATGTCCGAAAATCAGAGGTCTG
>JAVEPB010000073.1 GCA_030922375.1 bacterium
GCGGTGACCAGGATGACCGCCAAGACCGACGAGGCGGCCTGGGGGGCGATGCGCCGCAATTTCGACGACAGGGACATCATCACCCTCACCGCCGTCGCCGGGTTCACCAATTGCTCGAACCGCGTCGCCGAGGCGCTTCACTTTCTGCCCGAGCCTCCGGGCGAGCGGATCGGGTTCCAGCCGGAAGACACGGCGAACATGAACATCCCGGGATAATGAAAAAGGGCCCCCGAGGGCACGAAGGTTGTCTGGCCCTTCGCCTGCAAGCCGAAGTAGGCGAACTCACGGCCATCCGCAGGGTTTCCGGCCGGTCCGATGGCCACCACTTGGGTACGTTCCACAACCCTTCAATGCTATGGTTTGACTCGCCCGGAGATCGTCCGGGAAATGCCGGTTTAAGCAATCTCATTATAACTCTTACAATAACAGTCCCAGAATCAAAAGATCGGAGGAAGCGGGTATGATTAGCTTGCGTGCTCTTTCAGCCTTGGCCGCACTATTATTCCTGGCGGGATGCGGGGGAGCGGGTACATTCGCCTCCTTTGCGGTGAAAGGCGGGGAGCGGCAGGCCATGATCTGCCGCCCAAAGGGCAAGGGTCCCTTCCCTGCGGTTGTCTACAACCATGGGAGCGTCGTGGACGGCCACGGCGTCGATGGCGCGGCCGAGATTGGATACGATTTGTCCGGAATCTGCGCCGCCTTCGCCAAGGAGGGCTACATCGCTTTCCTCCCCATTCGCGAACCCTACCCCATGGGGCGCCAGTGGAAGAATTACCGGGATCGCTACAAGGGAATCGTCGCCCGGGCCATTGACCATGTGAGGTCCCGGCCCGATGTAGACTCTTCGAGGGTCGCCCTCGTGGGTTTTTCGATGGGAGGGTTGAGCTCCCTCATGGCCGCGCCGGGGCGCGGTGACCTGCGCGGAATCGCCCTGCTCGCCCCCGCCTTTGGCCGCGGCCGATTCCGCGAGGGAATGGCGCGAGCCGGGGAGATCCAGGCGCCGGTCCTCCTGATGATTGAGGCTCACGACGAGCTTCGCGTCATCCACCGGGGCGTAAAAGGCCTCGAGGCCGCCCTGCGCGGGGCCGACAAGGAGGTGCGCTTAATCCGCTACGACCGGGGCGGAGGCCATCAACTCTTCTGGACCGTGGACTACTACTGGAAGGACCTGGCGGACTTTCTCAAGGAAAAACTTCGGTAAGCGCGGTCTGGCGTCCCGCTCATTGATTATTATTATCAACCTAAGATTAATCTAAATGCTTAATGGGCGGCCATTTACGGGCGCCGGATCGCCCCGCTTCGTTGACACACCGCATGACCCGGCATAGTCTCGTTTCGAGGGTCGAAGTCCCATTCATTTCATTTAAACGGCTTAAAACAACGGCATGATTTCGCTGGGAGGATACGATGGCCAAGATGTCAGCGGGATACGCGGTAGGCGAGTCGCTTGCTCAACTGGGGGTACGGAACGTCATCGGGATGGCGGGTTCGTGCCTGGTCGAAATTCTCGACGGCATGTACGGCCGAGAGGACCTGGGTTTCGTCACGGTGCGCCACGAGCAGAGCGGAGCGCTGATGGCGAGCGCCCACGGCCGCCTTACCGGAACCCCCGGCGTCTGCATGGCGACAAACGGGCCGGGCGCCACCAACCTCATCACCGGGGTGGCCCACGCCAAGCTGGCGCAGAGCCCGGTCGTCGTCATCACGGGCGCCCCGATGACGAAGGACATGTTCTACGAGTCCACCCAGGAGATCGATCACCTGGCGATGTTCGCGCCCGTCGTGAAGCGAACCATCCAGGTGCGAAAGGCCGAACAGACGGCCAATCTCGTCCGCGAGGCCTATCACACGGCGATCTCGGGCGTTCCGGGGCCGGTTCACCTCGACATTCCGCGCGACATCATGCTCGAGGATGTGGATGTCCCCCGGCTGAACGGCCACGGTTCGGACGAACTTCCCCGGGCCGGGGCCGACCCGACGAGGCTCGCCGAGGCGGCCGAGTTGCTGAAAAAAGCGGCGCGGCCCCTCATCCTCGCGGGGGGCGGAGTCATCTGGGCCGAGGCGACCGGCGATCTCATCGCGCTGGCCGAGGCCCTCGGCGCGCCGATCATGACCTCGACGGGCAGGGACGACGTGGTTCCGACCGCCCACCCGCTTTTCCTGGGTTCGATCGGGCGCGGCACCATCCCCGAGGCGGGCGCGCTCTTCAAGGAGGCCGACGTCGTCCTGGCCGTGGGGACCCGGCTCGCCCACAGCACCACCTTCCTCCGGAACACTTTTCTCGGCGAGGGGACGAAACTGATCCACGCGGCCCACGAGCAGAAAAACGTCGAGCGCCACTACCCGGCCGAGGTCGGCCTCATCGGCGATTCGGGACTCGTACTGCAAGGGCTGCTCGCCCTCACGGGAGACAAGAACTCCGGACCGGACTGGCGGCGGCGCGTGGACGAGGTCAGGGCGGCACAGGGCGCCCACCGCGAGAAGGGCCTGACCTACGGCGCCAAGCCCATCGACCCGCGCCGGGCGCAGATGGCCCTCGCCAAGGTGATTCCCCAGAACGCCATTATCACGCTCGACGCCGGGAGCGCGGCGGGCTACGTCTACGAGTACCACCAGTTCGACCGGCCGCGGAGCTTTCTCGCCCCGCAGGACCTGGCCGCCATCGGTATCGGCTACCCCCTCGGGCTGGGGGCGAAGCTCGCCTGCCCGGACCGCCCCGTAGTCACCATCAGCGGGGACGGCGCCTTCCTCTTCAACGGGGCCGAGCTCGAAACCGCCGTCCGCGAGAAGCTCAACACCGTGACCATCATCCTCAACAACCACAACCTCGGCTCCGAGCGGGCCTACCAGAGCCACTTCTATAATGAGCGCTACATCGGCGACGCCATCGGCAACCCCCGGTTCGACGACTACGCGCGCGCCTTCGGGGCCGTCGGCTACCGGGTCGAGGACCCGAGCGAGCTGGAGGATGTCTACGCGGAAGCGTTGAAGCAGAACAAGCCCGTTCTGGTGGACGTGATCGTCGACGCCGACATCTACCCCGAGCCCCGTCGCAAGGACGCCGTGAAACAGCGGGGCTAGCCGCGCTCCCGCCAGCCCGAGGCCGGCCCCTCGGCCGTCCAGCCCGCCTGATCGCCCGGGGTGTAGCCCGCCTGGGTGAGTATCTCGAAGGCGGGCCTGCCGCCGCCGGTTTCGGGGGCGGCGCGGAGTCTGCCCTGGGCGCGCTCGATCGCCTCGAGGAGGCCGTCCAGCCGGAGGGGGTCGGCACCGGAGCCCCCGCCCGCCGCGATTCTCTCGAGCCCCGGCCTGAGCCGGACGAGGACGCGCGCGCCCTCGCCTAATAGCACCGCCGCGCGCTCCGCACTTCCGGCGGCGTATTGCTCCGCCGCCCGCTCCACCAGGCGCACCCACTCCAGGCAGGCGCGGTGAAAATCCACCGGGAAGCGGAGCGGGCTTTCCGGCCCGGGGCTCCCCGGCCCGATGAGTCCGCCCGCCTCCTCCAGCGCCTCCAGGACCCTATCGCCCACTCTACTGCAGGCGTCTTCCCGCCAGGCCCGCCAGAGGCGGAAGGGGTCGCCCTGTTTGACGAGCGGCTCGCGCAGCGAGCGCCACCCCCCCGGCGCGAGAAACGGAGAGAGCCGGGGAATTCCACTCCCTAAAATCTCGGCCGCGCGGGCGAATGCCTCTCCGCCCTCGGCCTCGAGCGCGGCCCCCCACTCTTCACCCGCCGAAATTCGCCGGCCCGCCGCCATCACCACCGGCAGTACCGATTCGAACGGGGAGAACCCGAAAAACTCCCAGGCGCAGACAAGCTGCCCGGACCTGCGGGCGGCGGATTGCTCCGCTCCGGACTGGTCCGCGCCGGCTCTACTGACCTCGTCCCTATGGGCGTCAATCACCCGTCGGGTCTCGTCCAAAAAACACCAGTTCGCGTCGTAGGATCGCACCGCCGAGGAGAGCACCACCTCAAAGCCCCGCTCGCGGAACATCGCGCTCGTCTCCGAGGGGGCCTCCTCGTAGTTCCAGTCGAAAATCACCGTCTCGAGGGGAATTTCCGCGAGCGCCTCGGGATACTTGGCGAACATATCCCCCCAGAGGCAGGGCCGCCGCCCGAGGGCGATCACCTCGCGGCAGAGCCGCCCGTAGAACTCGGCGTAAAGGCCCACCTCGCCGATCTCCGCCGCCCGCTCCCGGCAGCGGGGACACTCGCCCAGCTGATGCGTTTCGTCCCCGCCCAGGTGGATCCATTCGTCGTCAAAGGCCGCCGCCGCGTCGGCCACGAGGCCCGAGGCGAACTCGCGGCACTCTTCACGGCTCGGGCAAATCTGCAAAACCCCCCGCCCCGGCGCCTCGGCGAGCCACTGCCCCCCCTCGGCCCGGATGAATCCCTCCATGTGACCCAGCGTATTTAAAAAGGGGATGAGGCGGACCTTGAACTCCCGCGCCGCCTTCGACAGCCGCCCCGCCGTCTCCGGTGTCAGGCAGCCCGGCCCGGCCGCCCAGGGGGCCGAGGGGTAGGCGAAGCGGTGCTCGAGGTAAAGACCCACCGCATTATAGCCGGCACGGGCCGAGCGCCCGATCAACTCGAGCAGATAATCCTCGCCCGGCGATTGCTCCCGCGCGATGTCGTACATCCAGCCCGTGAAATTCACATCGTCCTCTAGAGGTCCTTACCTCGTTGCAAGCTCAACCCTCGGCCAGCGCGGCGGTGAGCGCCCGCGTCACGTTCGCCATGAAGGCGTAGTCGAGCGTCTCGGGCCGGTCGGAGGGGCGGTGATAGTTCGGGTTCCTCAAGAACGCCGTGTCCGTCAGCATCGCCGCCGGGTAGCCCCGGTCCCAAAACGGCGCGTGGTCGCTCATCCGGGTCGCGGGGACCAGCCACCCGGCCAGCGGAAAGCGGTGCGAGACGACCTCGAGATCGGGGGCGTACTCCCCGGCCGCCCGGTCGAGGAGCGCCATCATCTTTTTCGCCCGGCGGTTTCCCACCACCCCGAGGAACGTTCCGGTGTCAGGCACCCGGAGCGGCAGATTCAGGGGAACGTGCTGACTCCCCGGAGTATGGTCCGCGTAGCCCACCGACTCGAGGATGAAAACCCCCGCGTAGCGCTCCCATCCGCGAAAGGCAAGCCGGGCGAAGTGCCGGCTCCCGTGGCGGCAGCGCCGGTCCCGCTCGTCCTGGGGTTCCTCGATGCTGAAGCCCGCGAAGCGGATCGTTCTCCGTGGCACATGCCCGGCCAGGGCCGCCCCGGCCAGCGCCCCGGCCGCCACCAGCATCGCCGCGACCGCGCTCGCGTTATCGTCCGCCCCGGGCGAGCCCCAGGCCGCGTCGTAGTGCGCCCCGGCGAGAAACGGGGGAAGCCCCGCCTCCCGCCCCGGCAGCTCGGCCACGACGTTGAAAAAGGCCCTCCCCCGGTACCCGAACGCCTGCCGCTCGGGCCGGAGGCCCAGCTCCGCGAGGCGCTCCTCGACGATGCGGCCCGCCTCCTCGAGCGCGGTTGGATTTAGCTGCCCGTGGCGGAGAAACGAGAGCCGCTCCACCCATCGCCTCAGTTCATCCTCACTCACCGACTCCACCAGTCGCGCGATCTCAGGACCAGCCATCTCAACTTCTCCACCCGCGGGCCGTTCTGCTAGAATGTCCCTCAACAATCTATCAGGGAGCTCCGCGCATGGACAGGATCATTACCCTCGCCGAGATCAAAAAAGCGCGCGCGGCGCTCCCCCCCGCCGTCCGGCGGACCCCGATCATCCCCTTCTCCTCGGACTCCCCCGAGGTGGGCGCCGAGCGCCTTTTCTTAAAGGCCGAGAACCTCCAGGTCACCGGGGCGTACAAGGTCCGCGCCGCGTTCACCATCCTCGCCGCCCTCTCCCCCGAAGAGCGCGCGAAGGGGGTCGTTCTCACCTCGTCCGGGAATTTCGCCCAGGCCTTCGGCTTCGCGGGCGGGCTGATGGGAACGCCCGTCACCGTCGTCATGCTCGACCGCACCAGCCCCTACAAGGTCGCCGCCACCGAGGGCTACGGGGCCGAGGTCGTTTTTTGCGGCGATGACGCCCTCGGCCGCCAGCCCGCCGTCGAGCGAATCGCCGGGGAGCGCGGGATGACCGCCATCGACACCTGGGAGGAGCCGATGGGAACCACCGGCCACGGGAGCCTCGGCCTCGAAATCGCCGAGGACATGCCGGAGGTGGAGACCGTCCTCGTCCCGGTGAGCAGCGGCGGGGTCGCCGCCGGGGTTGGGGCGGCGATCAAGGAGACGCTTCCGGGCGTCCGCGTCGTCGGCGTCCAGCCCGAGCGGGCAAACGCCGCCTACGTCTCCCTTCAAAAAGGCGAGCCCACCGCCATCGACTACTGGGACTCCATCGCCGACGGGCTCTCCGCCGTCCGGCCCGGGGCGTTTCCGTTCCGCCACCTTCAAAAATATCTGGACGAAATCGTGCTCGTCTCCGAGGCCGACATCGCCCGCGCCTTCCGCTCGCTGCTCATGCGCGCGAAGATCATGGCCGAGCCCGCCGGGGCCGTCGCCGCCGCCGGGTTCTTGTCGGGCAAGGTGGACACCGGCCGCAAGACCGTCGCCTGCGTCACCGGCGGAAACGTCACCGCCGAGATGGCCCAAAAGATGATGGAGATGGCGGGGGAGTAAGCCGCCTCTTTTATTTCCCCCCGTTCACTCTCAGGGTGCACTGCGCCAAGACGATCGCGGCAGTGTTGGCGACGTTATAGGAGCGGATCGGGCCCGGGATCGGCACGAACACCCGGCGGCCCGGCCAGCGCTCGTGCCACGCCCCGGGGAGCCCGGTGTTCTCGTTCCCGAGGATGAGCACGTCCCCGTCCTCGTAGGGGACCTTGTCGTAGCGCAAATCGCCCAGCTTGGTGATCAGCCAGGGCTTCCGCCCGCCCAGCCAGCCCAGGAAGTGATCGGCGCTCTCGTGGACGGTGTATTCGAGGTCCCCCCAGTAGTCGAGCCCCGCTCTCTTTAAAGTTTTATCCGAGAGTTCGAAAGTAGTAGGGCGGATGATGTGGAGGTGCGCCCGCATCCCGACGCAGAGGCGGCCGATGTTCCCGGTGTTCTGGGGAATCGCGGGGCGGTAGAGCGCGAGGTGGAGCATGGGGTCATCCATGAAGGCGAGAAAGAAAATTGGTCGGACCAGTCATACGCCGGGCCGCCTGTACT
>JAVEPB010000074.1 GCA_030922375.1 bacterium
ATCTCCCATCCCCTCGAGGTGGCGCGCATCCTGGCCATCATGCGCCAGGACCCCGAAACCGTGGCCGCCGGGATTCTTCACGACACGGTGGAGGACACGGTGGCGACCATCGACGAAATCACTCAGCTGTTCGGCGGCCACGTGAGCGAGCTCGTGGACGGCGTGACCAAGCTGGCCAGGCTCGATAATTCCAACGCCCGGGTTCGCCAGGCGGACAACTACCGGAAAATGCTTGTTGCGATGTCGCACGACATTCGCGTCATTTTGATCAAACTGGCCGACCGTCTGCACAACGCGATGACCCTTGAGTATTTGCCGCCCGGACGGCGGGAGCGGATTGCGCGCGAGACGGCCCAGATATACGCGCCGCTGGCCAACCGCCTGGGGATAGGGTGGCTCAAGGGCTCGCTCGAGGAGATCGTTTTTCGCCATCTCCATCCCGAGGAGTATGCGGAAATCGACGACAAATTGAAGGAGGGTTTCGCAGACCGGCAGGCTTTTCTCGAGGAGACGGAATCGCTGGTGTGCGAATCCCTCGGGCGGGCGGGGATCAAGGTCGAGGTTTCGGCCCGCTTCAAGCTCCACTCCAGCATCCACCGCAAGATGCGGGAGCAAAATCTCGACTTCCATCAGGTGTTCGATATTTCGGGCCTGCGCATCATCGTCGATGAGTTGAACGATTGCTACGCCGTTCTCGGCCATCTTCACACGATGTGGAAGCCGATTCCGGGCCGCTTCAAGGATTACATCGCCCTTCCCAAGGCCAACCTTTATCAATCCCTCCATACGACGGTCATGGGCGCTCGCGGCCAGCGCCTGGAATTCCAGATCCGGACACGGGAGATGCACCAGATAGCCGAGCAGGGGATCGCCGCCCACTGGCGCTACAAGGAGGACGGCGAGGACGACGATTCATTCGATAAGTTCGAATGGCTCCGCCGAATCGTGGAAAGCCTTCAGGAGGAGACCGACCCCAAGAATCTTGTCGATTCGGTGCGGCTGAATCTGTTTCCGGACGAGGTGTTCGTTTTCACCCCCAAGAGCGAGGTCAGGAGATTTCCCCGGGGAGCCACTCCCGTCGATTTTGCTTACTCCGTCCACTCCGAGGTCGGCCACCATTGCGTGGGCGCGAGGGTGAACGGCCGCATCGTTCCGCTGAACACCCGGCTGGAGAACGGGGATGTCGTCGAAATTCTCACCAACCCCCATCGGACGCCGGGCCGGGACTGGCTGAAATTCGTTGTGACGCCCCGGGCCAAGCAGCAGGTCAGGGCCTGGGTCCGCCAGGAGCAGCGCCTTCGCTCCACGGATCTGGGGCGTGAGCTCCTCGACCACGAACTCACCCTCTTCAAGGCCGATTCCGCCGCCTACCTCACCGATGATCGGCTCGAGGCCGCGGCGGGGGCGCTGAATCGACAGAGCAAGGACGACCTACTCGCCTCGGTCGGTTTTGGCCGCCTTTCGGCTCGAGATGTCGTCCACTGTCTCCTCCCCGAAGAAGTCGTCCAGGGATACGAGAAGCGCGAGAATTCCCCCATTCGGCGCCTGGTTCAGCGGGTGGGCGGAAAATCCCCCAAGGCGATTCAGGTGAAGGGGCAGGACGACGTCCTCATCCGGTTCGCCAAGTGTTGCGACCCGATTCCGGGGGATCCGATCATCGGGTTCATCACCCGCGGGAAGGGGGTGACGGTCCACTCCCAGATGTGCTCGAGCGTCCACGACCTCTCGGGGGACAGCGAGCGCCTGGTCGATGTGGCCTGGGGCCAAGAGAAAAAAGACGAGATGCACACGGTGACCCTCGCTGTGGAGGCGGTGGACCGTCCGGGTATCCTGGCGGGACTGAGCGCGGCGATCGCGGGATGTGAGAGCAACATCGCCCGGATCGAGGCCGAGTCACACCACGACAAGGCGGGAATCCGCCTCGAGGTTCAGGTTCACGATTTGGACCATCTCAACGAGGTCCTGAGAAAAACGAGGGATGTAAAAGGCGTTCTTTTCGTCCTCCGCGTCGCTCCCCAAACCCGCCGAAAAGAGGTTCTGGGAGAATCGTTTCAGAATTAGGCCCATTCAGCCCGTCGCCCACCGCCCGCCACCGTCCGTCAGGCATGCGTCAGCGCCCACTACCGTCCGTCCGGCGCGCCGCCGATCCGGGAATGTGTTAAAATCGCCATCCGGATATTTTTTATTAAATTAAGAGAGAAGTCATCTGATCATGCAATCACTCTGGAAGCGCCTTCTCTCCGCGTTCGTGGTGCTGGCCGCGGTCCTGCTGGCCGGCGTCGCGGGATACATGACCATCGAGGGTTGGAATTTCTTCGACTCCTTCTATATGACGGTCATATCCCTCACCACGGTCGGTTACGGCGAGGTGCGCGACCTGACTACCAATGGCCGCATCTTCACGATTTTCCTCCTGTTCAGCGGGATGGGTATACTGGCCTATGGAATGGGTACGTTCACCGCGTTCCTGGTCGAAGGTCAATTGGTGGATTACTTGAGGGGCCGGCAAATGCTTAAAAAAATCAAGCGTATGCGCAACCACTTTATATTGTGCGGCTACCGGGGAGAGGGCCGCTATGCGCTCGAGGAGCTCATCAAGACCAAGACGCCCCACGTCGTCATCGACAAGGACATCTCCGAGCTCAAGGATTTCGCCCCCGGGGAGGATCTTCTCGTCATCGAAGGTGACCCCACCCGGGAGCAGACCTTGATACAGGCCAACCTGGAGCACGCCCAGGGCCTGATCAGTGCGCTGAGCACGGACAGCGAAAATCTCCTCGTCGTCCTCTCGGCGCGGGAGCTGAGTCCCACCATCCGGATTATTTCGTGCGTCTTCGACCGCGACAGCGCCCAAAAATTCCAGCGGGTGGGCGCCAACGGAACCGTCATGGCCGACTTCATCGGCGGCCTGCGCATGGCGTCGGAGGCGATTCGGCCGACCGTGGTTTCCTTCCTCGACGCGATGCTCCGCGACAAGGACAAGACCCTCCGCATCGAGGAGGTCACGGTCCTCGAGGAGGGAAACCACTGGATTGGCAAATCGCTCCGGGACATTGACTTCCCCCACCAGACGGGGCTCCTGGTCGTCGCTGTGAAATCGCTGGACTCGGAGAAATACATCTACAACCCCGGGGCGGATTACGTGGTCAGGAAAGAGGATGTACTTATCGTCATCGGCGGCGCGGAACAAATCTTCAAGATGAAAAAACTGCTGGGCCACGACCTCGGCGAGAGCGAAACCGAAATCCAGGCGGACGGCAGCGCCGCCCCGAGAGAGGCGCCCGCGAAATCCTGATGAAGCGCGGCGGCGGAAAAAGGCGGCCCCGCTCCTCCTCGGACCATCCCTGGACCCTTACCCCAAAAGAAGCCCGCGAGCTTCAGCTCACCCTCCGAGGCCGGCTCAGGTTCACCCCCCTCGGGCGTCCCCCGCGCACCGTGGCCGGGGCGGACATCTCTCACCTGCGCTTCGGACGCCGGGCCGTGGCGGGCGTCGTGGTCCTCTCGTTCCCGGACCTTGAGGTGATCGAGGAGTCGCTCGCCGTGGGGGAGGCGTCGTTCCCCTATGTGCCGGGCCTTCTCTCGTTTCGGGAGGGGCCGCTGCTCGAGCGCGCCTTCGAGGGGCTCTCCCGGATGCCCGACCTCGTATTTTTCGACGGCCAGGGAATCGCTCATCCGCGGGGGCTGGGGATCGCATCTCATCTGGGGCTGCGGCTGAGGGTGCCTTCGGTGGGCTGTGCCAAGAGCCGGCTTTGGGGGGAGGCCAAAGAGCCGGCCGGGGAAAAAGGGGCGTGGGAGCCTCTGAAAGCGCCCCGAGGGGAGGTCGCCGGAGAGGTCGTGGGAGCGGTCCTCAGGACGCGAAAGGGGGTCAAGTCCCTCTATGTCTCTCCGGGTCACCGAATCGACCTGGAGGGCGCGATTCGCTACACACTGGCCGTCTCTCCCCGCTACCGGATTCCCGTCCCCATCCGGGCGGCCCACATCCGCACCAACGAGGAGCGCCGCCGCTTGGGAATTGTCTAGGGAGCTTACCCTGCCCCCGCCAATTCACCATCCGCGAGATCAATGAATACGGTTCCCGCTCTTTGGGCCGGTCTCTCTTCGTCGCCGGGACGGCGATCCTCCTGATGCCAGCGAAAATATCGGTCAGGATTCACAGCTTAAATCAGGAAAAAGTTACGTGTAAAAAAACCGCCCCCCTGCCGCGGGGCAGGGAGGCGGAAAAATTCGTTCGTCCGGGAAGGGTTTTTGGGAGGTTAGCCCTCGCCCCCCTTTTTGGGCGATTCAGTGGCCATGAAATTGCTTCCGGTCATCAGGAAGTTCCGGAGCGCTTCAATCTGGCGGAGTCCGTCGCCTCCGAGGAGTTCTTCGTCAACCGGCTCGCCGTGACTGGTGATTTCGGCACGCCCGAACCGGGGTCCCAGATTTTCGGGGCTCGAAACCCTGATCGTTTTCTCGTCAATCTCGGCGACGATAACGGTGATCGACTTGCTCCCGATGCGCAGGGTGGCGGCATTCTCCTCGGCGAGCTCGGCTTCACTCGCCGAGGTGAGAGTGTAGATCCAGCGGTCCTCGTCTTTTCCTGTCCGCTTGCCCGAGAGGATTTTCGCCTTGACGCCGGCGCCCTCGAAGAAAATCGGCATCTTGGTGCCGGGAACGATCTTCTGCGGGTTGCTGATCCAATCGGTTATCCAATCGGGGCGAAGGCGTTTTTTCGCGAACGATAGGTCCGGTGCCGAGGGCGGCTCCTTGCCCTGGGGCGGCGGCCACTCGCCGTGGCACGAGAAGCACTCCGCCTTGTTAAACAGCACGCGCCCGGCGGCCACCGATTCGGCCTTCACCCGGGTCGCGTCGAAATGGACATAGGGGCGGAGCCTACCGTCGAGGGCGGCGAAATAGTCCACGAGGGCGGCGACGTCCTTTGGCGGCATGTCGAAGCTGGGCATCCGAACCTTCAGCCAGGGCCGGAGGACGACGACGTTATTCAGGAACCCGTAAAACCAGCCGGGCTGGATCTTCTTGCCCTCGCCGTTCAGGATGGGAGGTCCGTTGCTCTTCTCCTTATATCGCCGGAGGAGGTCACCTCCCCAGTTCTCGATGACGTGGCAGCCCTGGCAGTTGTATTTTTCGAGCATCCGGCGGCCGGCCTCGATCTTCCTGGCCCGCTCGTCGAACTCGTAGTGGACCGAATGGGGCGGGCCGTGTCCGCCCATGCCGCGCAGGAGGGTGCGCAGGGAGCGGACCTCCGAGTCCGAGAGGTCGAAATTGGGCATCAGGAGTTTTTCGCGCTCGGTCTGGTAGATTTTCGGGTTCTTCAGCTTGCCGAAAGTCCAGTCGTCCCAAGTTTCCTTCACGTTGACCACGTTGCCGAAGGAGAGTTCGAATTCCTTCTTGATGGAGAAGCGGGTCAGGTCAGGCCCGATCTTCGACGCCGTTTCCATGCCGGGGATGGCGTGGCACCCCTGGCAGCCCCGCTCCCGGACGAGTTTTCCGCCGCGCTTGAAGGCGGCCGGGTCGTCGAGCTTGGCCGGCGCTGCCCGCTTCGCGGAGCCGGAGAGGCTGATGAGGTAGGCGGAGATCGATTTCGCCTCGCCGTCCGAGAGGCGGAGGCTTGGCATCGACGTATCGTGCCAATAGTTTTTGGGATTCTTGAGCCACCGCACGAGCCAGTCGGGCTGGACCTTCACGCCGATTTTCCCGAGGGCCGGCGCGTAATCGCGGTTGCGGATGACGAGGGGGCGCCCGTTGGCCCCCTTGAGGGGCGGGCCCGGGTTATCGTCCTTCTCGTCCCGGACGTGGCAGCCCTGGCAGCCTACCGACTCGAACAGCGCCTTGCCCTTCGAAATTGTGGCCGCGTCGCCGAGGCCCTCTATCTTTTGGGCGGCGGCCTCACGACGGCTCGCCCCCCAGAGGTAGGTGGCGATATCGAGCGATTCGCGGTCGCTCAGGCTGAAGTAGGGCATTTTCGTCCGGGGGTTGTAGCTTTTCGGCCGCTTGATCCATGAGACGAGCCAGCCGGTGTTCACCTTTTCCTGAATCCGCGAGAGGTCGGGCCCGCGCTTTCTCAAAT
>JAVEPB010000075.1 GCA_030922375.1 bacterium
GGAGAACCGGGAGGCCTTGAATGAGGATATAAGCCGGCGCACACGCGAGAAAAAAAGCGAGGAATGGATCGCCATTTTAAATGACGCGGGTATTCCCTGCGGGCCGATTTACACCGTTGACCAAACCATTGCCGATCCGCAAGTCCGGGTTTTGGGCATGAGCCCCCATGTCGACCATCCCGAACTCGGCGAGGTGAAAGTGGTCGGACAGGCCGTCAAATTGTCACGGACTCCTCAGCGCATGAGGAACGCCACCCCGGAGCTCGGCGCGCATACGGCGGAGATTCTGAAGGCGTTGGGGTACGGCGACGGGGAAATTCAGGATTTCCGAGATAGTGGAGTTGTTTGATGAGGCCGCCTCCTTCCAGTAGAGGAAAACATGAAACTCAACACCGATAAAATGATCGCCGAGACTGGAGACGGTATCGGCTGGATGATTTTCAATAATCCCGAACGCCGGAATGCGCTTTCCCTTGAAATGTGGGAGGCCATCGCCGCCATTCTGGATTCATTTCAGTGGGACGAAGCGGTCCGGGTGGTTGTAATGAAAGGAGCGGGGGATAAGGCCTTCGTCTCGGGCGCCGATATCTCGCAGTTCGAGGATCAAAGAAAGAACGCCGAGCAGGCAGAGCGTTATTCCGCCATGTCGGCCGGGGCAAGGCGGAAACTGGCGAGCCTCGATAAGCCCCTGATCGCCATGATCAGGGGTTATTGCCTGGGTGGCGGGTTGTCCGTGGCCATGAGCGCGGATATTCGCATCGCTTCGGAGGACGCCCAACTTGGCATTCCGGCCGCTCGCCTGGGCATAGCCTACGGCTACGAGAGTCTCGAACAGCTTGTGAATCTGGTTGGCCCGTCCTTCGCCAAGGAAATCCTTTTCTCGGCGAGGCGTTTTTCCGCCGAAGAGGCTTTGAGGATTGGTCTCGTAAACCGGGTTGTTCCGGTGGATGAACTCGAAGACGCCGTTTGTGAGTTGGCCGCCACGATAGCTTCGAATGCACCCCTTTCGGTGAAGGCGACAAAAATGACCGTCGCCGAAGTTCTCAAGGATCCCCCCACCCGTAACTTGGAAGCCATCGAGCAGATCGTTAAAATTTGTTTTGATAGCCAGGACTATGCCGAAGGACGGCAGGCGTTCATTGAAAAGCGAAAGCCGCGCTTCAACGGCCGTTAGGCGGCTTAATCCACAATTCCGGCCTAACCCTCGCACAATCCAAACATTCGTTTGTGTCCGTAATCTCTTTCAGGATGAGTTTTTAGCCTAAAATTCAACAGTCCTGTGTGTGTTTCTAGGGCCCCAATTGCTACGGATCACGGCAGGAATATTATTTGGCAAACTAATAATTTGTCTTTCAATGTGGTCTTGATTAAATTCTGTATACAATATCCATCGTGGGTGAATTCCACTTAACTCATTTATTTTTAGTAAGATATAAACAAACAAGCCCATTTATATAATAATGCTTGCGGAAAGTGTGGTTGGTATATATACTGAATATAAGATAAAAAATTCGTATATATTTTTTTCTCTATAGAGTCTTAGAATCGAAAAAATAAATCGTTGTTTCTGCGCAGGCATTTCGATGTGGGGTGACTCGCGCGGTTTATAAATACCTAAATCCCCAAACCCAGGTGGAACTTTTTTGGAATCTGAAATTCATACTCATGGAAATGAGTAAGCCCAAATTTTTTTATACCTAAAAGGGATAAATGCATCCTAAATGTGTGATTGGCCAGGCTTGGAAATGATCGTTTCGGGTTGGACCGGCAGATTGCGGTGTTTCTATAGAGAGGTGAGGTAATGTTCTTAACCTTTAACGATGCTCTTTGTGAGATTTTGGTCGAGAATGAATTTCAGGATGGGATCTCAAAGGGTGATTTTCAATTAAGGGATTCCTTTCGAAAGCAGACCGACGAAATATACACCAAGGTGACGCCCCGCAAACGCGAAACTTCTTTTTTTACCCTCTACCGCCGTTTCTTTTCGAAGCTCGGTTACACCGAACGAGTGAAAGGCATTCTGGAGGAATTTTCCGGCGGCGAGGGATTTCCGGAGGAGTGTTATTTCGCCC
Organism: bacterium; assembly: GCA_030922375.1. Taxonomy (GTDB): domain Bacteria; phylum UBA8248; class UBA8248; order UBA8248; family UBA8248; genus UBA8248. The sequence goes on from JAVEPB010000075.1 coordinate 2,073, forward strand.
GCACATTCAGGGAAGATGAGGAGGGCGCCCAGCTCAGTGAAGACGGCGTTCGCCTTGGTGTTCAGATAAGGGCTGAGACTCTCCGCGACCCGGAGCGGTGCGCCTATCTTTTGCGTCACGAACTGACCCATATCCTCGACATTCTCGATCCAGCTTTTGACTACGATACTTCCCGCCCCCTCTCTGAAGTTTCTCCCTCTGAAGAATCTCTTTTCCGTGATCGCTACCGCACGCTGTGGGATCTTTCCATCGACGGAAGACTTGAGCGAAAGGGGTTTCTTCCTCAAGACCTCAAGGATCGGCGGGCCGGTGAATTTAGATCCCTTTTCCCGGGCCTGAGCGCCGAGGCGGTGGAGCAGGGCTTTTCCGCCCTATGGAATGGTCGCCGGCCGTCTAGCGGAGAGCTTCGCCAGATGGTCACGGGTGCGGCGTCTCTATGCGCTGTTTTGAATATTTCCGTCGGAATTTCCGGTGATGACGAGCTCGGGCCCACGTTCAGCCCCGGCTCCTCTTGTCCGCTTTGCCAGTTTCCGACACACGAATGGGCCGAACCGGCGGCGGAACTTTCTCGGGCAGTAAAGGAAGAGTATCCCGCCTGGGAGCCTAACCAAGGCATTTGCTCACAATGCGCCAACCGTTATCTGTTCACGGCGGCGTTTTCGACAAACTTACCTGGCATTAAAAGCAAAATCATCGAATGAACTTCAACATTTTTCGTGGCTCAGGTATGGAGGATATCTGAAATGAAATTATCCAGACGCAAGTTTCTTGCCGCGAGCGGCAGCGGGCTTCTCGCATGGAGCGGCAGGGGCCTCGCGCTAGCGGCCTTGCACCCCACCGGTGACATGGGGAACCCGCTCACGAACTACCCGAACCGGGGATGGGAGAAAGTCTACCGGGACCAGTACAAGGTGGATGGCTCGTTCACCTGGGTCTGTTCGCCCAACTGCACGCACGAATGCCGCCTCAAGGCCTTCACCCGCAACGGCATCGTTCTGCGAACCGAGCAGAACTACGACAAGCACCGGATCACTGACATTTACGGCGTCAAGGCCAGCCATCACTGGAACCCCAGGGGATGCCCAAACGGATTCACCTTCCAGCGGCGCATGTACGGGCCCTATCGCCTCCGCTACCCAATGGTCCGGCGCGGCTGGAAAAGGTGGGCCGACGACGGTTTCCCGGAGCTCAACGAGGCAAACAAGAAAAAATACAAGTTCGACTCGCGTGGCACCGATACTTTCGTCCGCGTGAAATGGGACGACGCCTTCACCTATGCTTCCAAGGGATTCATTCAGATCTCGAAGACCTATAGCGGCGATGCGGGTAAAAAACGTCTTCTCGACCAGGGCTACGACCCGGCGTCGCTGACCCATTGGGACGGGGCCGGCACGCGAACGATGAAATTTCGGGGCGGCATGGGTCTCCTCGGCGTCATCGGCAAGTACGGCATGTACCGGTTCGCCAACACCATGTCACTCCTCGACACCCACACCCGGGGCGTTGGGCCCAAGAAGGCCCGCGGCGGTCGCGCCTGGTCAAACTACACCTGGCACGGCGATCAGGCGCCGGGACATCCATTTGTCCACGGTCTCCAGACATCGGATTGTGACTTCAACGATTTGCGCAACTCGAAGCTTCATATCCACATGGGAAAAAATCTCGTCGAGAATAAGCGCCCCGATTCCCATTTTTTCATGGAGTCGATGGAGCGAGGAGCAAAGATTATCGTTGTGGCGCCCGAATACAGCCCGCCGGCGACGAAGGCCGACTATTGGATTCCCATCCGTCCGAATACGGACACGGCCCTCCTCCTTGGTGTGACGAAAATTCTCATCGAACGCGGATGGTATGACGCGAAATTCGTCAAGGAGTTCACCGATTTCCCGCTTCTCGTCCGAAAGGACAACCTGCGGCGGCTCCGTCCCCAGGATATTATTCCCGGCTACAAGAATCAGGACATCTCGGGCGGGGCTTCCTTTAAAATCCATGGTCTCACCCCGAAATATCGCGATGCCGCGGGCGACTTCATGGTCTGGGACAAGGGACAGAATGCGCCGGCGCCCATCACGCGCGACGATGTGGGCAAGCACCTTGGCGCGAAAAATCTTGACCCGGCCCTTGAAGGCAAATACACAGTCAAGCTGGTGAGCGGCGAGGAAATTGAGGTGATGCCGCTCTTTGAGGTCTATAAGTCTCACCACCTCAAAGACTACGATCTCGACACCGTTCACGAAATCACCCACTCACCGAAAGATCTCATCGAGCGGTTCGCCAAGGACGTGTCGACTACCAAGCCCGCAGCCCTGCACGTGGGCGAAGGTGTCAACCATTGGTTCCACGCGACCATGACCAACCGGGCCCAGTATCTTCCCATGATCCTGACGGGGAACATCGGTAGGCCTGGCGCGGGTTGCCATACTTGGGCAGGAAACTACAAAGCAGCCCTGTTCCAGGGTTCGGACTGGAGCGGCCCCGGCTTCAAGGGCTGGATTGCGGAGGATCCCTTCAATCCCAATTTAGACCCGAAGGTGGACGGAAAAAATATCAAGGTGCGGGGCACCATCAAGGACGAAGAACCCGCCTACTGGAACTATGGCGATAAGCCGCTTGTCGTGGACACTCCGAAATTCGGGCGCAAGGTATTCACCGGCAAAACCCATATGCCTACCCCAACGAAGTCTCTTTGGTTTTCGAACGTGAACATCTTCAATAACGCCAAATGGCTTTATGAAATGCTCAAGAACGTGAACCCGAAGATTGAGATGGTCATCTGCTCGGAAATCGAGATGACCTCCACTGCCGAATACTCGGATATTCTCCTTCCGGCGAACACATGGATGGAATTCGAGCAGCCTGAGATTACAGCTTCGTGCTCGAACCCCTTCCTTCAGATCTGGAAGGGGGGCGTGAAGCCCATCTACGACACCAAGGACGACATTCTCATCATGGCCGAGATGGCCAAGAAGATGGGTGAGATTCTGAATGACAAACGCTTCGAGAAATACTGGAAATTCGCCCTGGACAAAAAGGCTGAGGTATACATCCAGCGCCTGCTGGATTCATCGACCCCGACGCGGGGATACAAATACGACGATGTCATGGCGGGTAAGTACGGGGAGTCCGGCACCGCACTGATGCTATTCCGCTCCTATCCGCGAGTTCCCTTCCTTGAGCAGATCGAGGATTCGGTTCCCTTCTACTCGCCGACCGGAAGGCTCCAGGCCTATAACGACGAGCCCGAGATCATCGAATACGGAGAGAATCTCATCGTCCAGCGCGAGGGCCCGGAGGGAACGCCCTATCTGCCGAATGTCATCATCAGCTCGAGTCCCTTCATCCGTCCCGAGGACTACGGCATCCCGCTAAGCCATATGGGATGGGACGAGCGGCAGGTCCGCAACGTCAAGCTTCCCTGGAAGGAGGCCAAGGAAACGAAGAACCCGCTATGGGAGGCCGGCTACCGCTTCTTCTGTCTCACCCCGAAGAGCCGGCATTTCACCCACTCATCGTGGCAGGTGACCGACTGGAACTTCATCTGGTCGACCAGTTTCGGCGACCCCTACCGCATGGATCGCCGCCAGGCCGGGGTGGCCGAGCAGCAGGTGCAGATGAACCCCGAGGCCGCGAAGGACCTGGGCTTCAATGAAGGCGATTACGTCTACGTGGACGCCAATCCGGCGGATCGGCCCTACATCGGCTGGAAGCCGAACGATCCTTTCTACAAGGTGGCCCGGCTCATGCTCCGGGTGAAGTACAACCCCTCCTATCCCTACGACGTTGTGATGATCAAGCACGGCGCATGGAGCGCCACTGAAAAGAGCGTCAAGGGTCACGAGACACGAAAAGACGGCCGCGCGGTATCCGCCGACACGGGTTACCAGGCGAGTTACCGCTATGGCTCCCACCAGTCGATCACACGCGGTTGGCTCATGCCCATGCACCAGCTTGACAGTCTTTTCCATAAAAAGAAGGTTTTCATGGGCTTTATGCTGGGGGGCGAGGCCGATAACCACGCCATCAACACCGTTCCCAAGGAGACTCTGGTCAAACTCACCAAGGCCGAAGACGGCGGCCTGGGAGGACGAGGCGTCTGGGCGCCGGCCACGACCGGTTTCTCGGTCCGAAAAGAAAACAACTTCATGCAGAGCTACCTCCAGGGCACCGTCAAAGTGAAGAGGGGATGAAGAGATGCCAAAGGATGAATTTGATCACGAAGATCCGATGGAGCTTATCTCCATGCCCATGCCCGAGGATGATGAGATGGAATCCGAGATGGCCCGCTGTCTGGCTGAGGAATTCATGCGGATGGGCGAGTCGGATGAAGAGATTCTAGCGATGTTCCGTAACCCATTCTATTCGGTTCCTCACGGGGTTTTTCGCACCCAAGGCGAAGACGCCGTGAAAGAAGCTATCGCACAAGCCCGGGCCAACTGGATCCCGGTAAATTTATAGGGAGGAAGGATGATGTCTCAGGTATACAATTGGCAGCTCGGGCGGAAAATGGCGTATCCATTTGAGGAGAACCACCCCGACCGCCAGTTTGCATTCGTATTTAACATCAATCGCTGCATCGGCTGCCAAACCTGCTCGATGGCCTGCAAGTCCACTTGGACTTTCAATAAAGGCCAGGAGTACATGTGGTGGAACAACGTCGAATCCAAGCCTTACGGGGGCTATCCTCAGAACTGGGACATAAAAGCCCTTCAAATGCTCGAGAAGGCAAACCCCGGCAAACAGGAGTGGGATGCCACAAAGAACGGCGCCCGCCGCCCCTACGGCGCCTACGGCGGAATGACCATGTTCGAGGCGGCTTCCCGGCGGATCGGGCCCGAGGGTCCGCAGCGGGTTCTCGGCTATCTCCCGACCGATGAAGAGTGGCGCTTTCCCAACATCGGCGAGGACACCGCGAAAGGCCCCAAGGGCGTGCGGGGCACATATGACAAGCAGGGTGTGAGTTTGCCCGAGCACAAAAGCTGGTTTTTCTATCTCCAGCGTATCTGCAACCACTGCACCTATCCGGCCTGTCTTGCGGCCTGCCCGCGTAAGGCCATCTACAAGCGGCCCGAGGACGGTATCGTTCTCATCGACCAGGAGCGTTGCCGAGGCTACCGGAAATGCGTCGAGGCCTGTCCCTATAAAAAGTCCATGTTCCGGACGAACACCCGTACGAGCGAAAAATGCATCGGCTGCTATCCGCGCATCGAGGGCAAGGAAGAACTCTCGAACGGAACGCCGTGGGAGACGCGCTGCATGACAGCCTGCGTCGGGAAAATCCGGATGCAGGGGCTGGTCGGTATCGACCAAAAGACGGGAGATTGGGCGAACGATTCCAAGAACCCCATCTATTTCCTCGTGAAAGAAGAAAAGGTGGCGCTCCCGCTTTATCCCCAGTTCGGAACCGAACCGAACGGCTACTACATTCCGCCACGTTGGGTGCCGCGCGCATATCTGCATCAGATGTTCGGTCCCGGTGTGGATAAGGCCATCGAGCGCTACACGGCTCCGTCGCGGGAGCTTTTGGCAGTCATGCAGCTCTTCCGCGCCCAGCAGGCCATCATTTCGCGCTTCGAGATCAAGGAAGGCCCCAAGGTCTACGAAACGAAGATCAACGGCAAGCCTTGGGCGCTCTTCAATGACACGGTTATCGGATACGACGCCAAGGGCACCGAGCTTGTGCGTATGACGGTCGAAGAAGGCCTTCAGAAACGGCCGGCCGAGCGGGCCAACAGTATTTAGGGAGGGGCATCGATGAACGCTACAATTTCCAAGGAAGCGATGCTAGCCCTGGCGAGGAGCCGCGTTTATTCCTACCTCGCAGCCTGTTTCCGCTACCCCGATGCAGAATCGTGGGCCGAGATTGCAGGCGACGAGGCACGGGATTCATTTGCCTGTGCCAGCACGCAGCTTGTAGAGAAAAAAGAGTACCGCTTCCTTGGTAAGTACAGGGAAGGTCTTCACTTGAGCAAAAACTTTAGCCTCGAGGAACTTGAAGACGAATTTCAGGAAGCATTCGGTCACACGATTTCCAAGCATTGTCCGCCATATGAAACCGAGTACGGCAACATACAACTCTTTCAGCAGTCTGACGTCCTCGCCGATCTGGGCGGGTTCTACAATGCTTTCGGCGTCGCTCCGCGAGAGGGCATGGAGCGGATCGATCACATTTCGATTCAGCTTGAATTCCTCTATCTCGTTACCTTCAAGGAAGCCCATGCGCTCGAAGAGGGCAAGGGCGAGGAAGTGGAAATCTGCCGACAAGCTCAAGCTTCGTTTCTTGAGGACCATCTTGGCAGGTGGGTGTCCATTTTCGCCAAGCGGTTGGCCCGCCAGAGCGGGCGAGGGATTTACGGGGACGCCGCCCGGCTGCTCGATAAATTCATCGAGGTCGAAAAAAAGATTGTGGCGACGGATTCAGAGCCTGTACCCGACGTCTCGCGCGGGGAACTTCTTCCCATCGTGCCGGACGAGTGGGATCATTCCGACTGGCAAAACGGCGGCGACGCCGTTTCCGACAACATTTGAGGGAGCATGACCATGATCTTTAAACATATTGTCGCAGCGGCAGCCTTGGCCGTAATGGTTTTTGGGCCCGCCGCAACCGCCGGGGCCGCGAAGTTCAAGATCGATTCTAAAATCGCCGCACGGGGGAAATCGATTTATAACCGGGAATGTGCCGCATGCCACGGAATCTCGGGCAAGGGCGACGGCGAGGCCGCCTATCTTCTTTTCCCGAAACCCCGTGATTTTACCACTCAGGTCTTCAAGTTTCGAAGTACGTTCCAGGGAGACCCCCCGAGGCGCTCGGATATTGTCCACACCCTGAGGCTGGGCCTTCCCGGATCGACCATGCCGAGTTTCATTTCCCTTCCCGAAAGGGATTTGCAGGCGCTGGCCGAATATGTGCTTTCCCTGTCCGGCTTCGAGGATGCGGCCGAGGAATTTCCCAAGATTCCGGCCAAAATTCCTCCTTCGACCGCTGCCTGGATTTCGAAGGGTAAAAAGGCATATTTTGATTACGGGTGCAATAAATGCCACGGCGATAAAGGAGATGGAAAAGGGGAAAGCGCACCGACGCTTAAGGATCACAAGGAACGTCCTATACTGCCAAACGATTATACACGCGGCGTGTTCAAGGGCGGAGGCGATGCGCTTTCGATCATTACGAGGGTGCTGACGGGAATCGAGGGAACCCCGATGCCCTCCCACGCCGATACGGTGGAAAAAGAAGAGGATTTGATTGCCATCGCCCATTACGTGCGGCAATTTTCAAAGGGCCGCGACTTCTGGCAGCCCGGGACAGGCGTGATTCCGGCCAGAAGAATGTCTGGTGATGTTCCCACACGGACGAATGATGAGCGGTGGAAGTCGGCTTCTTCCACCGTGATACCGATGATGCAGATCCATAACGATGGCCGCCCGCCGGTGGAAGTTGATGTCCGGGCGCTGCACAGCGAAACGAAAATATCCATTCGTCTCGAATGGCCCGATTCGACGCCCGACCGGCGAATCGTATCGACCGACTCTTACGCGGATGGCTCCGCCATCCAGTTCTCGCTACGCGAGAAAGACCCGCCGCTTTTCATCATGGGCTCCGCCGATAACTTAGTGAATATCTGGTACTGGAACGCGGCGATGGGCCGGAAAACGACCGGCGTCGAGGTGAAGTATCCGGGAATGGCCGTGGACGACTATCCCTTTGCGGGCCGCACCTATCCGCGAAAGAAAATGGGTCATGCCAAAATCGTCACTTCGCGCGCCACGAAAAAGCCGTTTATTTCAGCTTGGGCGGCCAATAATCCCAACTCGAGCCCCTTCCTCGCTCTGCCTGCGATGGATCTCAACGCCGCCGGCTTTGGTACGCTTCGGCCGCAGGGTCCAGGAGGGCAGAACCTGAAAAGCACCGAACGATGGTGGAAGGGAAAATGGCGCGTGGTATTCACCCGGGTGCTGAATGGCGGCGGGAAAGAGGACGTAAAACTTCTTCCGGGTATGATTCATCCCATAGCGTTTGCCGTGTGGGACGGTAGCCGGGGGGATCGCAACGGACAAAAATCCGTCACGACTTGGTACAAAATCCGGATTGAGTAGCAAACGGAATTTTCCGGATCCGTGGCAGGAGAAAATGTAACCTTTAATAGTTGAGTCGAGATTCAAAATACCCCTGGAGAAGCGAGATGCGGCCATCCCTCGTCTTCTCCAGGGGTGAATTTTTACGCCTCCGGCGAGCCTGTCCGGTAGCAACAACCTCTAAAAGCCTCTCTATCCGTGCAGCCAGGAAATAGCCGTGCGGAAAGAGAGGCTTTTCGTTGCTAAACCCGGTGACCATTGTAATTTACCTGAAACTCTACCGGCTTCTCATTTCAGGTTGAGTCTGATCCAGAATAGAGACAGGTCCAGATATTCTCTCCGAATGGCGCCGGCGAACTGTTCTGTGACGAGAAGGTGTCGTTTTAAGAGGATTTCTTCGGAGGTGAGAACTTTCACGCTATCAGGCGTGAGCAACCAGGCAATCGTGGCCATGATGCGGAGGAAAAGCGAGAAAAGATTCTTCATTGCGAGAGCGGTAGGGGCCGTTCCCTTTCGGAGCAAGGCGGCAAAATACCTAAATTCAAGGTAAAATTATCATCTCGCCGTGGACAGGTGATTGAAGGGCGCCGTCCCCGCCGGTAAGTTGTTCGGTGGGTGAAACGCCCGGCCGGAGTTATACTCTTCGTTTCGCTACCCGCTCCCGGATTTCTCGCGGCCCGTTGCCTCAAACGTGGCCTTGGTTCTTGGATTGCCGATGGATTGGATTCGTTACGTTGGGCCCGGGGAGTTGATGGCCATCAGTTCCGCCCTCATCTTCGCTATGGGCCAGGGATGTATTCGCCAGGGAATGCGCACGGTTTCTCCCTTCTTGTCCGCCCTCATCATCAACTTGATGGTCGGCCTGGGGGGACTCACCGTCTCCCTCTACCGGGGAACGCTTCAGGACTCCTCTCTCACCCCGCTCCTCTGGTTTGTTGCCATGGGCATCGCCGGCCCGGGGATCGGGCGGATCTCGCACCTCATCGGCATCACGAAAATGGGGCTGAACCGTTCGGTAACCATCTCGTCGGCGACGCCCATTTGGGCGACTCTCATCGCCATTGTCGTCCTCGGCGAATCGCCGAGCTTTCCGGTGCTCCTCGGTACGATGAGTATCGTGAGCGGGGTGTGGCTGCTCAGCATTCGGGAGGACGTATCCCAGGCGTTCGGGGCCTGGTTCCGGGGAGCCCTGATCTTCCCCCTCATCGCTTCGGTGGCCTATGCGGTAGCGCCCATTTTCGTCAAGCTCGCCTTCGAGCAGCAGGAAACTCCGGAAGTTGCCCTGGTGGTGGGGTTTACGGTGGGGAATCTGGTGCTCCTCGCCGGGAAGCCCTTCCTTCCCCGCTGGGAGGGTGGGCAGCCTCTCCGCCGGGACATCTCCTGGATCTTCGCCGCCGGGGGTCTCAACATAATGACCGCTTTCCTCTTGACCACTGCCTTCAGCCTCGCCCCCGTCTCCACAACGCTGCCGTTGAGCCGCACCGCTCCTATCTGGGTGCTTCTCGTCAGCTACTTGTTTCTGGGGCAGCTCGAGCGGGTCACCTGGCGCACCGTCGTGGCCGCAATCTTGGTCGTCTCAGGCGGGGTTTTCATCACGGCTTTCCGGAACTGAGGGGCGGCATGGTGAATTCCAAATCAAACTACAATCGGTGTCTGAAGCATACCGCGCCAAAGTAACAGCCATTTAAAATTTTTTAATATCTGTTTGAATACCTGGGCCCTTCCAGGCAGCTTCCATCGGTGATTTCAGGTGCGGCACTTGGTGAACCCGATGGTCAAAAATCTGGA
>JAVEPB010000076.1 GCA_030922375.1 bacterium
CTCCCTCAGCTTGCCGATGATCTGCTCTGGTGTGTGGCGCTTCCTGGACATGGAATATCCCCCCAAGTTGGGCGGTTCATACCGAAAGAGTATCGAAAATCCGCTGCTTCAGCATGGACCGACGTGAGGGGGGCACGTCACTGGCTGAACCACGAGCAGCGCTCCTGCCGATCTGGGCCCAATAACTTTTCGCTTTATCGAACGCCTTGGTATCGGCAAAATTTCCTGCGGTACGGGCAGCACAAGACTGAAGAATAAACCCGGACAAAAGCGCCATCACAAAGAGCCTTTTCTGATTTTTCTTCGGCATATCCCCTCCCCAGAAAACCGAGATACATTCCACAACTCAAGAAGGAATAGATTCACAGAAAAATACGCACCCACCTTCTCTCAAGCATCAATAGCCCGAGCAGGAGAAAGCGCACACATCGAAGATAACTGATATTCAAATATTCAAATGAACATTAGTTATAATGGTATTATTTTATTTTGTCAATATATTATTTTTTATTATTTTAATAATAAATATTTCGATCCTGCAAGAATACCCCCCAGCACAAAAAAAACCCGGAGGCCTTTCGGCCTCCGGGTTAACGGGATTTGAAAATAAAGCGGCTCTCCTACGGCTTGCCCGGCGCTCCGAACTCGTCGAAGAAGAAAATCTCCTCGGCCGGTTTGCGGACGCTGGGCCGGTTGGCCTTGGTCTGCATTTCCTCTGAAAGGTCCTCGACCTTTCCGGGCTCGCCGACGCCGAAGAGCGCCGCCACGCGGTAAGGGTCGGGAATATCGAAATTGGCGCGCACCTTTTCCTCGTCCCAACCCGCCATCGCGTGCGCGGTCAGGCCCAGTTCGCATCCCTGAATGAGCATGTTCTCGAGGGCGAGACCCACATCGAGGAGCCAGCGATCCTGGCCGAACCGGGGGGGCTGCTCCTCGGGGTTCCCGATGATGACCATTTTCACGGGCGCCTCGGTGGCCCACTTTTTGTTGTTGTCGCTGAGGGCGTCGTCGAATTTCTTGTGCGCCTCGGGGGAGCGGACCACGAGAATGCGCCAGGGCTGTTTGTTCGCCGAGGAGGGCCCCCAGCGAAAAGCTTCGAGCATGGTTTCAAGCTGCTCGGAGGTGGGCGGCTTGCCGCTGAAGGCGATACCGCTCGTTCTGTTTCGAAGGACAGGATGAATCTCCGCCATTTTGGATCCCCTATTTCGTATCGAATTCTCTGAAAACGTCACCGAAAATCCGCGGCATCATACACATTTTCCCCAAACTTTCCAGGGATTCCCCCTCACAACTCGATAACGTCCATCGCCTCGGGCGTGAGGATCCGGGGGCCATCCTCCTCGACTATGATTTGGGGTCCGAACTCAATGAAAATCCGGTCCTCGTGGACCGCCTTCACCTCAATGGCCAGGGACATTCCGGCCTCGACCGTGAGCTCTTCCATGAACCCGTACCTGTCCCCCGCCAGCTCGAGCCACTCCTCGCATTCCTCTAAAGAACCCTCGACCGCCCGCTCCCGCCAAGGCATCTCTCTCGGAATATTCCCGGCCACGATGGTGGTCGCCGGCAGTTCAATCCCGTCCACCCCCGTTCCGTGCACCTGGGGGATTTCGTGATAGTAACCCCGGCTCAAGACAGGCTCGTCTATCAAACGGTCCGCCTCCGCCCAGGATGCACCGGGCTTGAGCACCTCGAGCGCTTTTTGGGTCGCCTCCAAAACAGCCTCCCGGAGGGGTTTGTACTCCTCGTCCAGGGGGCCGAGCGAAACGGAGATGTGGGGGTGGCTCCAGTAGCCCCCGTAGCGGGCGTAGTGGCCGATGTGAAGTACATCGCCCGAGCGCAATATCCGGTCGGTCGGCCGGTGGTTCACCGGATAGCCTTTTCCGGCGTTGAGAATAGTCCAGTGATCCCGGCCGAGTTCGCTCCCTGCCCTGAGCCCGGCGCAGGTCATCTCCACGCACAGATCGTCCTCGCGCACCCCGGGCCGTGCGTGCCGCAGGACCGCATCGATCTCCACATTGGCCATCTCGGAGGCCTTCTCGAGCATCGCGATTTCCTCCGGACTCTTGACCATACGAAGACGGGTGAGGATATCGGAGGCATCGCAAAACGAGGCGTCCGGCAACAGGCGCTTGAGATTCCGGAAGGTCATATAGGGAATGGCGCCCTCGGCGGCGTAGCCCCCGCCGATCAGCCCGACGACGCCAATCGTGCCGCCTCGGTATCCCAGATCAGAAATCGCCTCGGCGGCGACTACACTGATCTTGCCCTCGTGGCCCCGGTAGCGGACCCCCTCCCAACAGCACTCGGTGTACCACTTCCCCCAGTTTTGAAGGAGCCAGAAGGTCATCGGCGCGCCCTTGCGCGGAAACACCAGACTCCGCTCGCCGTAGTCGCCGTTGTCGAGCCAGCGGACATTTCCGTTCGCGTTGTAGCCGCGCCCGGCGACGACAAGACAATCGATCCCGCGCGCATCCATCTCGGACCGGGCGGCCTCCCACCGGCGGTCGCGTTCGGCCAGCGAAAAAGCCGAATGCGGATCGCCCACCCGTCCCGCTCTGGGAGTGAATCTGGGATCAGTCACCATGGCTCTCTCCTCATGACATGGGAAAAGGTTGCACTCTCTATCCCCGTTAATGGAGGTGTAAAATATTTTTTTGACATATTACCATCCCACCGGAGGGAGAACCCATGCCAACCGAGAGGGGGGGGTGCGCCATCTGGCTCTGGCCGTGCGGGTTCCTGAGGAAGAGATATCCCGCCCCCCGTCCAGGCAAAATCGCGGGAACTCCAAACCGGAATCAAAAACAAGCCGTTGGGGTCGGTTGAGGCCGGCCGGTTTCGGGCGGCGATTCACGGCCCCGCTCCGCCCGGAGAAACTATGCGAGGGGCAAATCGATTGGGCGGTTCTCGGCGGCGCTCCGCTCGATCGCCAGGGTGACCTCGAGGGTTTGACGCGCCTCCTCGGGCCGCGCGTTGGGAATCGTACGGCCCGTGGCCGCGTGCTCAAGGAACAAGCGCGTCTCATCGCGCATCGGTCCCCAGAATTCCCCGAGGGACCAATCGCCCGCCATCATCGACTCGAGAAAGACCACATCCGAACTGGCGTCCGGCGCGTAGGGGGAAGGCACGCCTTTTTGCGTCGCGAGGATGACCCCCTTGTGCGAATCGTCGATGACGATCGTCCCGTCCGTTCCCATGATGTCCATCCCCATCGTGGTGATGGGGGCGGGCCAGTTATCCGGAAAAATCCACGAGCACCCGAAACTGATGTTGCTCCCGTCGTCCAGGGTGACGATCGCCCAGGCCCAGTCGCCCACGTTGTTGGGATGGGGGAAAATCTTGCTCCCGCCCTGGGCGTAGACGCGGACGGGCTTTCGGCCCTCGAAGTACCAGAGCCCGATATCCACCACATAGGTCAGCGTATCGGTCACCGGGCTCGCATGGGGAGAGCGCGCATATATCTCCCTGCCGTTGGATTGGGGGTTGTAGAGGCTCATCCGGGCGGTGAGAAGCCGTCCCAGCCGCCCCTGGTTGATCTGCTCCTTGGCGTTGAGATAGCGCCGCCTGAGGCGCTGGGTGTAGCCGACATGGAGGTCGCCGCCGTAGCGGCGAACGGCCTCGAGGATGCGGTCCGCCGCATCGAGGGACAGATCCAGCGGTTTTTCGACGAGGACGACCTTCCCCAGCTCGAGCGCCCGGCAAACCGGCTCGGCGTGCGCGTGCTCGGGGCTTGAGACGATTACGGCGTCCACCTCCGGATGAGAGAGCACCGCTTCGTTGTCGCCGGAATGAAAATCGGCCTTGACCTCGTCCGCGACCGTCGCGGCGCGGCCCGCGTCCGCGTCCGAGAGGGCGAGGAAACCCACACGCGGATCCCCGGCCGTGAGATTCGCGCGCAGCCGGCCCATCCGCCCGCTGCCGATGATCCCCACTCCGATTTTATTCGCCGCCATCGATTCAGCCTTTCAGCGGTAGGTCAATGAGCGCCCCGCCCTCGCGGGCGCTTTTTTCCATCGCCAGGGTCAGCTCCAGGACGGCCCGGCCCGACTCCCCGTCGCAGAGCGGAATCTCGCGCCCCGTCGTCACCCGCTCCAAGAAAAGGCGGGTCTCCTCCCGCATGGGTCCCGTGAAGTCGCCCAGCGCCCAGTCGCCCGGCATCTGGGAGCCCAGGAAAGCCACCTCGACGGAGGAATCCGGCGCGTAGGGAGACGGGAGGGCGTCGTTCGTGACGAGCATGACTTCCTTGTGGGCGTCGTCCACGGCGATGGCGCCCTCGCTTCCGAAAATCTCCATCCCGATGCTGGCGACATAGGCGGGCCACTTCTCGGGCAGGATCCAGGAGCTTCCCAGGTTGACGGCCGCGCCGTCGTCGAAGGTGACGATGGCCCAGCCGTAATCGCCGAGACCGGCGGGGTGATCGGTGAAAACCTCGCTCCCGCCCTGCGCGTACACCCGGACGGGCTTCCGGGGGGCGAAGAACCAGAGCGCCATGTCGGCCATGTAGGTAAGCGCATCGGTGATGGGGCTGGCGTGCGCCGAGCGCTGATACACCTGACGGGCCACGGCGCGCGAGTTGTATATCGACAACCGAGCGGACATCACCTCGCCCAGGCGGCCGGCGTCGATGTGCTCCTTGATCGAGAGAAAACGCCGCCTCATCCGCTGCGTATAGCCGATATAAAGATCGGTCCCTGATTCCGCCCGCGACGCGAGAATCCGGTCGGCCTCGTCAAGGGAGAGTGAGATGGGTTTTTCGACGAGCACGGGCTTGCCCAACTCGAGCGCCCGGCAAATCGAATCGGTGTGCTCGCCCTCGGGCGTCGAAACGATGAGGGCGTCCACGTTCGGGTTTTCGATCACGGCCCGGTTGTCGTCCGTGAAGTAGGCGGCCTCGCACTGCTGGGCCAGGGCCTCGGCCTTGGCGGAATCGATGTCCGAAATCGCCAGATAGTTCACGGCGGGGCTCGTGGACGAAAGATGGGCCCTGATCGAGCCCATGCGCCCCGCGCCGATCAAACCGATTCCGATCACGGGCTTGCGCTCGGCCATGCATCCTCCCCGGACAATTCCAAAAAATGATTCCGAATCCTAACAGGGCGCGGGGAGCCTGGCAAGATTCCCGAAAAAATTTTTCGTCGGGCGTTTTCCGAAAGCGGGCGGCGTGGTGTACCTTTCGGGAGTCATTCGACCCAACATACAACTCGGAACTGAACCGGAGGAATCATGGCGAAGCGCGCGCGCAACAAACCGATCATCGGATTCATCGGCCTGGGCCTGATGGGCCGGGCTTTTTCAAAAAATCTCATCGCGGACGGCCACCGCGTCTTCGGATTCGACCCGGACCGCGCCGCGCGGACGAAATTCAAGCGGCTGGGCGGGGAGCCGGCGGTCTCCCCGCGGGAGGTGGCCGAGGAGGCGGACATCGTCATGATTTCCGTGCCCAATTCTAAGATCTCGATTCAGGCGGGCCGGGGGAAAGAGGGATTTCTCGCCTTCGCGGAGGAAAAAGCCCCTGCCCTCATATGCGACACCACCACGGCGGATCCGGAGGACAGCCGCCGACTCGCCGTCATGTGCAAGAAAAAGGGAGTCGACTACCTGGACGCCTGCGTGAGCGGGCACAGCGAAAACGTGAAGAACCGCGTCGGCCTCCTCATCGTCGGCGGGCCGGAGCGGGCCTATAAAAAAGTGTCCCCGATTTTCGGGAAACTCCTCGACGATCAGATCTACTGCGGCCCCTCGGGGTCGGGCGCGACGATGAAGGTGCTGATCAACTACCTCACCTGTCTCCAGCGGTGCGCCATCGCCGAGACCATCCGCATGGGCCTTCGGTCCGGCGTAAAGGGAGACATCCTCTTCGAGGCGCTCCACCGCAGCGCGGCCGACAGCCGCCAGCTCCGGAACCGGGGCCAGCGGATGATCAAGCGGCGCTACACCAATCCCGTCAGCGCCGTCACCGTCCTTCACAAGGACATCAACCTCGGGATGACTCTCGCCAAGAGGAGCAAGTCCATCACCCCCATCGGCTCCGCCAGCCTCCCCTTCTACGACGAAGCCCTCAGCTCGGGCTACGGCGAGCTCGACAGCGCGGTCGTCTACAAAGTGTTCGAGGACCGGGAGAAAAAGAGGAAGCGCTAGCCCCCCCCCGGGAAATTTCAACAACACAAACCAACACCCCGCGGCCTTAAAGCCGCGGGGTTTTATTTTCGGAAGAAAATCTCGTCTAGCGCATGCCCGCCAATTCCTGGAGCAGGTGCCAGTTGCGAAGCCGCCCTTCCTGGGTGCTGAGGAGGAGCTCCGAGGGATTGCCGTCCTTGTCGAACTGCTTGGCGAAGCGCCCCTCGCTCCGCGCGAAGGTGATGAAGTCGCACACCTCGCCCGTCTTGGCGTTTTCGAACCAATCCTTGTTCGGCGCGGGGTTGCCGGTCAGGTTCATGCGCTCCTTGATGCTGTCGCCCCGGCGCGGGTCGTAGGTGAACACCGGGAAAGCGCGGCTGTCGGCGGCGAGCTTGGCCTGCTGGCGGGAGACGTCGTCCGCGACGCCGTGCTCGGGCTGGCATGTGGTGTAGACGTTCACGACCGCCGGGCCGGGGAACTCGTTCGCGTCCATGATGGCCTTGTAGAAATGGTTGGTGTGGGCGGCGGTGGTCTGGGCGACGTAAACGTCGCCGTGCATCATGGCGATGGTGCTGATTTCCTTGCGGCGTTCGACCTTGCCGGGGATCACTTTTCCCACCTGGCTCATCTTGGCGTCCTGGCCCATGAACGTGCTGGTGGACGCCTGCCCGCCGGTGTTCGAGTAGACCTGGGTGTCGAGGATGAGAACATTGATGTCGGCCCCGCTGGCGAGCATCCGCGAGAGGGACTGGAAGCCGATGTCCAGCATCGCCCCGTCGCCGCCGATGCACCAGAGGCGCTTTTTCTCGTGGCCACTCTGGTCCCAGCGCGCCCGAACCCCCATCGCCACGGCCGGGCTGTTCTCGAACAGGCTGTTCGTCCAGGGCACGAGATAGGGGTTGTAGGGATAGGTGCTGGTGTAGACGGTATTACAGCCGGTCGAGGCGACGATGCCCATGCCGTCGACGCCGTACTGGAAGCCGGTGGCGGCCGTCATCATCCGCAGGGCGGTCGCCTCTCCGCAGCCCATGCAACTCCCCGCCCCGCCCACGAAAATCATCGAGCGCTCGGTGAGCATCATGTCCGCGAGAAACTTTTCGTTGACGTACTCCGTGGGGGTCTCGGGCAGGCTTTTGTAAAAATCCCAACTGCTGCGGAATTCCTCTAGGTTTTCTTTCGACTTCGGGGTCATGCCGAGAGAAACGTGAGAGCCGCAAGCCTCCACGCACTCCCCGCAACCCTTGCACTTGGAGGGATCGACGAAGATCCCGAACATGGCGCCGTCGAGGCCTTTTTTCTCGGCCTGCTTGTGGAACTTGCTGGTCTTGGAGAAGCGCGCGCGGAGCGCGTTGCGCTCTTTCTCGTCCGAAATCTGGACCAGCCGGCTTTCGAGCTCTTTTTCGCCGATCGCAATCCCGAGGATAGCGGTGTCCGGGCACTCCGTCACGCAGTCCATGCACCCCACGCATTTATCGTTGTAGAACTCCGGAAGGTCGGGGGCGATATAGCTGAAATCCCGGAACGCGCCGGTTCCGGCCGGAACGAGGCTCCGCGCCACCTGAATGTCCGCCTCCAGCCCCATCTCGGCGGTGCCGTCGTTGTAGGCGCCTATGATGCGCTCGTTGAAATCTCCGATATCAAGAAAGGTTTCTTCTGCCGTTCCCGCGCCGCCGTTTTGGCTCATGGATTCACTCCTGGAACAATCGGCCCCGCTCGACAAACCGAGGCCGAAGAAATTTGAAATTTCGGGCCGATGATCAGCCCACCATTTCCAGCTCGCTCGCCGTTTTAATCAAATCGGCGGGAATTTCACGATTCTCGGTGTAGCCGCGCCGGACACATTCCATGTTGTCCTTTACCACCTGCTCGCCGCGACGGCCGAAATATTTTCGAATCGATTTCTCGACGCTGTCGAAAACTTCCTCTTCGCTGAGACCTTTTTCCTTGGCGAAGGGCGTGCAACTCAAGAATATTCCGAGAAGCACGATTCCCTGCATGCGCTGCTCGAGAGAAGGATCGCTGGCGATCTCGCGGGCGGTCTGCACGGTGTCCATATAAAAAACGCGCGCATTCCGCGCCCGGAGGGTGCTCCTCGCCGATTGCGGAATGTCCTGCCAGACCGCCTCGGGTTCGGTCTCGTGGGTCTGGATGAATACCATTCCGCCCTCGCTGAGACCCATCAGCGGATTTCCGGCATGCAGGGCGTTCACATCGTTCAAGGGTATGAACTCGACCTGATGAAGCTCGCAGTGGGTGCGAATCACATCCTCGGCGATGGTCAGGAAGTAGGTGGTGGGCAGACCCTTTTTCTCGGACCCGTATTTCGGATAGGCCTGGACGTTCAGGCCGAACGTCTCGCCCGCGATGGTGGCGATCACCTTGTTCGTCGTCACGGAGCCATAGCCGCCGACCGAGTGGCCGCGCATCGAAAAAGAGCCGGCCGGCCGGAGGTCCGGATCTTCATCGACCTTGAGCGCGGTGGCGTGCTCGATGCCGATGGAGAAATAGCGACGGCCCAGCCCGCCTTCCTTCATGTTTTTCGCCACTTCGATGAGATCCCCCGGCCTCACATCGCGGCTGCCGAGACCGGCGGAGCAGGAATAAACCGTCGGGATTCTGTCGATGTTCGGGTAGCCATCGGAGCCGACCACCGCGTCGGCGAAAGACGCCTTGATTTCCGCCGTCAGGGGATTCGACTGGGCGTTCGGAACATCGAGCCGCTCTAAAACGGTGAATGCCTTTGTGTCCTTGAGGGCCGCCGCAAGCACCGCTCCCGGGAATGGCCTGAAAACGATCACGTTCACAAGGCCGATTTTGACGCCCTGCTCCCGCAGGTAATCCACCGTGGCGCGCGCGGTATCCATATAACAGCCCATGCCGACGTAGGCGTATTCGGCGTCCTCCATCCGGTAGCAATCGAGCATATCGTAGCGCCGTCCGGTGGCCGCGTAGAATTCATCCATCGCGTTTTTCACGATGGCGGGAATCTTGTCGTAGAAATAGCGCTGGGCGATCTTGCCCTTCATGTAGGCGTCCTGGTTCTGGACGGTACCGCTCATGATGGGATTATCGAAATCCATCAGGTTCGCGATCTTATCTCCCGGAAGGCCGAGGTAGGATTTCATGAACTCGGGTTCGGGAAGCGAGAGGCTTTCGACGGTGTGGGTGGTGAGAAAACCGTCCTGGATGTTGAGGACCGGGGTTTCGCCGTCCTCGGCGACGCGGCGGGCGATTAGCGCCAGGTCGCCGGTCTCCTGGGCGGTGCGCGCGAAGAACATGCTCCACCCGCAATCGGCGACGCCCATTACGTCGTCGTGGCCCGCATGGACGTTGAGGCTGTGGGAGGTCAGGGCGCGCGCGCCGATATGGAACACGACCGGGAGACGCTTGCCGCTGATGGTGTAGAGGACTTCTTTCATCAGGATCAGACCCTGACCCGACGTAAAGTTCGAAACCCGGCCGCCGGCCACCGCGTATCCCTCGCAGGTGCTGGCGCTCGAGTGCTCGCTCTCGAGTTCGAGAAAAAACAACTTCTCGCCCCACAAATTCTCCTTCCCGTTGGCGACCTCGGCCTGATATCCCTGCCCCATCGTGGTGGAGCTGGTAATCGGGTAGGCGCACGCACCCTGGGTGACATGGGTCTCGACCCAAGCCACCGCGCCCGCGCCGTCAGAGGTCGTCTTGATGCCCGGGTATGGGAAAACCTCGGCGCTGGATCCATTCATATCGATAAAACCCCCTCAGGCACGCGGGACAGAAAAAACCGCCCAAAAAAATAGGTTAACAACCCGAAAAAAACGCGATAAATTTCGGCCTTCACCCAATATCGGGCCTGCCCCATGGCAACCACCAACTAAAATAAATCGAAACGCCTCTTATCGACCGACAACGTGCAAATTTCCCGGTGATACTAGCATGATTTCTTAAAACATTTAATCGCGGGGAAGAGGAAAAGGGCATTAAAATCAAATATTAAAAGGCTATCAAGAATGTATACAATATACTTTCAATCCAGGATTGTATTTCAAGAAATCCGGCCCGCATCAAAACTTTTTTTCATCATCTCCCGGGCCCTTCGGCCCCTTGGGGTCGGTCACCTCCAGGCTCCCGCCAAGGCCGAAGAGCCGCTGCATTTTTTTCCTGAACGCAGGGGTGAACAATTTCTGGGCGTAGTAGCGCCCGGCCGCCCTCTTGTTCACCTCGGCCAGCGTCGGATAGACGTGAATCGTCTCCACCACTTCCTTGACGTGGAGCCTCTTGCGGACAGCCAGGGCGAATTCGGGGAGAATTTCCCCGGCGGCGGGGCACACCAGGTCGGCTCCCAGGACCCTGCCCCTCGAATCACACACCACCTTGCAGAACCCCGACGCTTCTCCCTCCAGGATGGCGCGATCCACCCGGTCCATCGGAAAGCGAAGCACATGAATCTCCCCCAGCGCCTCCCTCGCCTCGGCCTCCGTCATTCCCACATGGGCCGCCTCCGGGCTCGTGTAAATCGCCCACGGGACGGCATGATAGGAGGCTTTTTTCTTGAGAAACGGAACCGGTATCCCTAACGGCTCGCTGAAAAGCATATTCCGGAGCGCTATGCCCGCTTCATACTCCGCGACATGGGTGAACTGGTAGGCGCCGCGCACGTCCCCCACCGCGTAAATTCCAGGGTTCGAGGTGCGGAGCCTATCGTCCGTCCGCACCCCGCGCGGGGTGTATTCCACGCCGGCATCGGCGAGGCCGAGGCCCTCCACGTTCGCCTTCCGCCCCACGGCCACCAGGAGCGCATCGCAGAAAAACGGCCGCGTCCCCCCCGGGGTCTCCGCTTCAATGACGATTTCATCCCCGCGCTTTTCCACTTTTGACACCTTTACCTCGAAGTGAAGACGAAGACCGCTCTCCTCAAGCGCCCCCCGGAGGACGCCGGCCATCTCGGGGTCGAGCCGGGGCAGGAGCTTGGGCATCATCTCAAGGACTTCCACCTCGGTCCCGAGGTGATGAAAGGCCTGGGCCAGTTCGAGGCCGATCGGCCCCCCGCCGAGGACCGCCATCCGCCTCGGCTGCGCCTCGAGATCGAATACGGTCTCGTTCGTGAGAAAGGGAACCTCCGGCAGCCCGGCCACCTCGGGCACGAGGGGCGAGCTTCCGGTCGCCAGAAGGAACCGCCGCGCCCGAATCCGCCTGCCTCCGACCTCGAACAGGTCCGGCCCTTCAAAGCGGCCCTCGCCGAAGATGACCTCGATGCCCATCGCCGCGAAACGGGCGGGGTCGTCATGCTCGCCGATATGGGCCTGGACTTCCTTCATCCGCCGCATCACCCGGGGAAAATCCACCCGCACCTCGCCGACCTCGATTCCGAACTCGCTCATGCGCCGGGCCCCCGCGGCCAGCCTCGCGGCATGAATGAGCCCCTTCGAGGGTACGCAGCCGTAATTCAGGCAATCGCCGCCCAGCTCTCCGCGCTCGACAAGGGCCACCCGCGCCCCCAGCTGAGCCGCCCCGTAGGCGGCCACCAAACCGCCCACCCCGCCGCCGATACAAAGGAGATCGAATCTTTCTTCATGACCGGGGGTCATTCGCCATCTCCTCTGGCGCCAGCGTCTTCGCCGGTTTCGTCTCCGGCGGTGGCGCCACCGCCGGGGTCGCCCGAAACCCCGTGGCCACCCAGGGCAAACAGTGAAAACAACCCCGCCATGACGAGGTAGCCGCCCGCGACGGCGGGCGCCTTCGCCCAGCCGAACGGGCTGACCAGTCCTCCGGGCGTAACCTCCCAGGCGTGGATGACACCGAACCACGCCAGCAGGGCCGCCGCCCCTGCCCAGCCCGCGGCGCGGAGAAGCCTCCGGTCGATGAGGGCCGCCGCCATCGCCGCCAGGATCAACGAGGTGAAAATAAATCCGCGCTCGAGGGCGATCATCCCGCCCAGATGAGACCCCGGGACACCGAAGGCCGCCGCGCCGAGTTTATGAAGGCTGGTCCCCGCCGTGCGGAAAGCGGTCTGGCTCATCAAAAGGCCCCAGGCCGCCACGGCCGGAATGAACCCGAGCGCCACGGCCGGGGCGTGCCGGGCGGGCGTCGCCGAGAAGGCCTGTCCCACCATGATGATTCCGATCCAGAGCAGGATGGCGATCACCGCCTCCTCGGGAACGATACTGGCCAGAGCGCCGATCGAGCCCGTCAGGCAGAGCAACACCACGGCGGCGCCGTTTAAAACGGCGTAGCCCGAGCGCGCCCCCAGACCCTTCCATCCCGGATGCCCGATATAGAGGGTGGTGGGAAAACAGCTTCCGAAAACGGCGGCCAGGATCGAGCCCGCGCCGTTCACGGCGAGCGAGCTGCGGGTGTCGAACCGATCCCCGGCCGCCTCGGCGCTCTCGAGATTCATCAGGCTCCCCACAAGGGTCATCAGCCCCATCGGAACCGATATCGCCAGGAAATCCCAAAGAAGGGGGCTTGAAACCATCCCGGCCAGGACACCCACCACGGGGGCCGGAAGCGCCACCCCCACCGGGGAAGGAACGCCGCCCGGAAACCCGTAAATTGCCGCCGAAACGGCCGCGCCGGCTACAACCGCGACGAGGCCGCCGGGCAGCCCGAGCGGAAACCGGATTTTCGCGAAATACTGCAAAAAGATGATCGCCAGCGGCGCCATGGCCACCAGGGGCCGCTCCCAGATTTTGAGGGCGAAATCCATCGAGATGAACGTCACCGCGATGCCGGCGAGGGCGGCGAGAAGGGCCGCGCGCGGGGCCGCGCGGCGCACCCAGCCCGCCACGAAACTTCCGCCCGTCTCGATGAGCCCGCTCACCAGACAGGCGGCGATGCCCGCCCGCCAGGCGGCCTCGGCGCTTCCCGTGGCGATCTTCACCGGGAGCATGACGAAAAACACA
>JAVEPB010000077.1 GCA_030922375.1 bacterium
GCGATGGAGGCATGAATACAACCGCATCAGGCCACATAGTTCATTAGGATATCGTCCGCCGGCACCTGAGACGAAAGAACCATGGCCTCCGGGCTTCGCTCCGCTTCGCCCTGCGGCCCTGGTTCCAGAACTCTAAGAGAAGGTGGTATCACTAACGGGGGCAGGTCAATCGGGGCAAACAAAAAAAGGGCCCAGCAAACAGCCGGAGCCCTTATTCCCTGCGGTATTCAAGATAATAATCTTTCTATTTTATCAAGCCTTCAGAGATCAACCGCTACCGAAAATCAGACACATCCACCGCCCTTCCGGTGTTGACGCTCTCAATAATCGCCTCCAGGACCGCCACAACCTCCAATCCTTCGGCCCCTCCGGTTTCGGGCTTGCCGCCGCTTCGGATGCACCGCGCGAATTCCTGCAATTCGTCCGCCAAGGCATCGCCCTGCTCCACGTAAATTTCACTCCGCGAGTCCTCTCCTTTTTTATGGAGATAAAGCTTCGCCCCGTCCTCTTCGCTCCAGGCGTTTCCCTCGGTGCCGTAAACCGCGGTCGTGATGATCGGAGGAATCACGATACTTGTCTGAAGATAGCCCAGGGGGCCGCTTTCGAATTCCATTCCGATGTTCGAAACGTCATCGAGATTTCCACTCGCGAAAAGTTTTTTGCTGAAAGCGAACACACGCTTGATTGGGCCCGCGAGGTAATGAAAGTTATCCAGCTTGTGAACCCCGAGGGCGGCCATCCCGCCCACCGGACACTCCTCCCGATCGTTTCGCCAACCCTGCCGCGGGACCTGGCCATTCGCATTGGAAATATTCGCCTCAAGCTGGTGGACCATCCCCAACTCATTATTATCGATCATCTCGCGGATCCGCCGGGTGGCGCCCATGCGGCGGCGGTGATGGCCCACCTGCAAAACGACGCCGGCTTTCCCGGTCGCTTCCAGCGCGCGTTTTCCGCCGGCCACGGTGAGCGTGAACGGCTTTTCGACGAAAACGTGTTTTCCGGCCGAGGCGGCCTGGACAATAACATCGTCATGAGTGGAATGGGGCGTCGCAACGATTACGCCTTCCACCTCGCCGTCACTCAGAAGCTCGTCGAGACTGGCGGCCGACCTGCAACCCACATCTTTTTCAAACGCTTTCCGGGTTTCCTCGGTCCGCGAAAACCCAGAGACGATTTTCGCCTCGCCGCCGCGATCTACCGCTCCCGCGAGCATGCCTGCCCACCTTCCGACGCCGATGACTCCCAGACCCACTTTCTCTTGCGGCATGTCACTCTCCTGATATATTCGGAAATCTTAATTATTACCGCGTCAACCGGCCAAGGTTCAGATTAACATCTCTATCATCTTCAGAACCCGTACAACGCAGCGGGGTTGTCCACCAGAATTTTCTTCAAAATCGCCTCGTCCGGCGCCCAGTCGCCCAGCTGGTCCAGCAGGTCGGCGTCGTTCGGAGTGAATTTGAAGAAATAAACGTGGGGCCAGTCGGAGCCCCATATCATCCTGTCGGGATTGGCCTCCACCAGCGCCCTCCCGAACGGATCCACATCGGTGTAGGGGGGGCGCTCCAGCCCGGTGATCCGGTTCGGCGCCGTAAGCTTTACCCAGGTACGCCCCTCCCGAACCAGATCGAGAAACTCCTGGAAACCCGGATTGTCGATACCCTCGGAGGTGGGCACGTAACCCAGATGACCGAAAACCGAATCCACCGGCAGGGCCGCGATGGTTTTCCCGAGATCCGGAAAATCGTTCACATGAATGAGAAACTCGATGTGCCAGCCGAGGTCCTTGATGCGGTCGGCCATTTTCCCGATTTCATCGAAACCGGAAAACGGGTTGCCGCCCGGGTCGGCCAAGTTGATGCGAATGCCCCTCACGCCAGCATCGTTCATTTGCTCGAGCTCTTTGTCGGTGACGGCGCCATCCACCGCCGCGACGGCGCGAAGACGGCCACCCGTTCCGGCGAGTGCATCCATGATCATCGCGTTATCGGTGCCGTAGGCGCTTGCCTGAACCAATACCCCGCGCTCGATCCCGAGAATTTCGTGGAGCTTGAAATAATCCTCTATAGGGCAGGGAGGAGGCGTATAGCCGCGCCGCGGGGACAAGGGGTATTCGTCCTCGGAGCCGAAAATATGGGCATGCGTGTCGCAAGCGCCGGGGGGCGCCTTGAGCCGAGGCGTTCTGGTGTCGGGGTCGGGACCCGGGCACAGGGGATATCTTTCGTCCTGCATCACTTCTCCTTTAAAAAAACGGGGAGCGAGGAGACGTATTATACAAGGCGGCGGCGCCCGGAGAAAAGTTAGGCACCGAAATCGGGAGACTTCTTGCGGATTTGCCGCTCGTAGTAATTCCATGAAAATTCGTAAAGAAGGTCGTAGGGCGCATTCAGCCCGAGTTTTCGGGCAAGGATGTCGTCGAGCGGCCGCGCCGCGCCGCCCTGGTAGGCGAGGAGCTGGGTCTGGGCGGCCTTCTCCAGATAGACGGCGCGCATGCACGCCTCCCGGACACTCGCGCCATGGGTCAAAATGCCGTGATAGGTGATGATCGATGCGGGGCAATCTCCCATCCGATCCAAAATGGCCTCGGCCAGCTCGAAGGTGTAAACCCGATCGGGGGTCTCCTCGAAAAGAGGGACGCCGTTCGCGTAAAAATAGGTTCCGAACTGATCGAACGGCTCGATGCTCTTGCCCTGGGCCGCCACGGCCAGGCAATAGGGCGCGTGGGTGTGGACAGCGGCCGCCATTTCGGGATGATCCCTGAACATTGCCGCGAAAAGGACCCATTCGTTGTGCTTGCGCCCCTCGCCCTCGACGACGTTTCCCTCGTAGTCGAGGCGGAGAAGATCCCCGGGATTCACCTCATCAAGACCCATGGGCATCTGCTTCATCCAGAACGAGGCGCCGTCGGCCGCTCGCGCGCCGACAAAGCCCAAAATTGCGTCCGACTGGCCCAGGAAGCCGAGGATCCGGCCCGCGAGGGCGACCTGGTAGCGAATTTCCGGTTCGGTGGTGCTGGTCATTCGGGTCTCTCCTATCGGGCCGCTCCGCCGGCGCCGGCGGAGGCCCCCAATTTTTCCTCGAGCTCATCCAGGGTGAGTACCCATCCAAGCCGCCGCTGAATATTGGCGAGGGCGAATTGGTGCAGGTCTTCACCATAAGCGGATGCGACGCAATCCACGGGAACCACCGTCCGGTAACCACGGCAATACGCTCCGAACACCGAGGCAAGGACACAGGTATTCGTGTTGCAACCGGCGATGAAAAGCGTCTCGGAGCCCAGGCCGCGCAAGAGACTTTCCAGTTGGGTCCCATAAAACATGTCGAAAGTGCGCTTGCTGTCGATCAGATAGTCGCTAGGCCGGACATCCAGGTCCGCGATGAGTTCCCCCTCGGGGGAGCCGGGAGATTTGTGGCGCGCGAAATCGCTTTGCCGGTGAGGTGTAAACGACTGCCTTGCTTCGAGCATGGCCACCTCGAAAGGGTGCTTGCCGAGGAGCGGCTCTTCGTAAACCGTATATACATGGATGATGGAGATCTCCAAATTCCGGGCAAGGAAGAGCAGCCGGTTCGTCCCGGCAATCACGCGCTCGCACTCCGAATCGGGCACAGGGAGCGAAGCGATATCGGGCTCTAGATTCCCGCGCTGACAATCGATGGTCACCACGGCGGATTTTCGGGGATCCAGATGGAGAGCCTCGTTCATTTCCTTCGTCAAATCCGAGCGATCAATCATCCTGCCGGTGTCATTTTCCATAATGCTCCCCTCCCAAAATTCATCAACTCCCGAAATGCAAACGCCTGCCACTTCACCGAGATCATGCGGGAGCGGCGGCGACCGGCGACCTCCACTGCCAGAGGTAGACTCCGCCGAGCAAGGCGGCCCCCGCGAGGTTCACAGCGTACCCCGATATCCCTCCCCGAAGGATAAAGTTTCCCGGAATAAAGCACATGGCGGCTGCGACGCCGACCGCAAGCCACTCTACGATGCTGGTCCTTCGCAGGAAATATCCCATCGTCCAAGCCGAGAAAGCGACCGTCCCAACCACAGCCGCGCCCATGACCCATACCGCCAGCCTTGCGGAACCGGTCAGCAGGATCGGCGTATAGGCGAAGAGCAAAGGAATCACATAGAGCATCTTGGCGAAACGGAAACTCATCCAGCCCGTCTTCCAGGGGTCGGCCCCCGCGATTGAGGCGGCGACATACGCCCCCAGACAGACGGGCGGCGTAATGTTCGAGTCCTGACTAAGCCAAAACACGATCATATGGGCGGCGATAAGGGGAACCCCGAGGCTTTCGAGCGCCGGGCCGGCCAGAACGACGAGAACCAGATAAGACGCCGTGATCGGGAGCGCCATTCCGAGAACAAGAGAAGCGACCGCCACCAAGAATATGGCGAATAACAGGCTTCCTCCCGAAAGGGCGACCAGCAAATAGCTCATCTTCAGGCCGAGGCCGGTCAGGGCGACCATTCCCACGATGATTCCGACCGCGGCAGCGGCCGAGCCGACAATCAGGGAGTTCTCTGTGCCATCGACGAGGGAATCGAAAATTCCCCTCAATCCCATTTTTTCTTTTGGGCTGGCGAATTTCTCCGGGGCATAGCGGGCCAATCCCATTCGAACCCAACTGATCGCGACAATGGAGACGATGGCCAGGGCAGCGCACCAATCCGGCGAGAAGCCGGCGATTAAAAACGCCAGGAGAATCATCAGCGGTAGCAGATGGAACCAGCCCTCCCTGAAAACCTCCATCGGTTTTTGAAGATCCTCGTCGGCCATCCCGCTGATGCCGTTACGCTTCGCTTCGAGATGGACGATAGTTCCGATGGAAAAAAGATAAAGAAGGGCGGGGAACGCCGCCATCGCCATGATCTTCACGTAGGGCACTCCGGTGATTTCGGCCATGACGAAGGCACCCGAACCCATGACGGGAGGAAGCAGCTGCCCCCCGAGCGATGCGCTGTTTTCCACCGCTCCGGCCACCTGAGGCCGAAACCCCACCTTTTTCATGAGCGGGATGGTGAACGTACCCGTCGAAACGATGTTGGCGATGCTGCTACCCGATATGGACCCGAATACAGCCGAGGCCAAAACCGCCACCTTCGCGGGTCCGCCCACCGTCCGGCCGGCCAGGGCCAGCGGCATATCGATAAAAAACTGACCCATCCCCGAGCGATTCATGAAGGCGCCGAGATAGATGAAAATCAGGACGTAGGTCGCCATCACGCTCGTCATCACCCCGAATATTCCCTCCTGGGAGTAGAAGGTGTAGTTCACGATTTGATGAATCGTCGAGCCGCGGTGGGAGATCTGTCCGGGAAAATACGCGCCTAAATGGGCGTAGATGAGTGCAAAAACGGCGATTGACGGAATCCAAATACTCAGGCCGCGTCTGGCCGCCTCCAGAGAAAGAAGGATGGCCAGTAGCGCCATCCAGAAGTCTGTGGGGGTCCACGCACCCGTTCTGTCCTGGAGATCGAGATAGTTTCGAACAAAGTATCCCAGGCAGACGAGCGCCAGCCCCATCAGGGCAAAATTGATCGCCTGGGACCTGCGCAAGGAGAAGACCGCAATCGCGGCGGCGGCCAGCCAGCCTAAGCAATCGATGAGTCCGGCGCCTTCTTCGGAAACGCTGTCGGCGCGGTGAATGGCATACGCGATCAGGGCGGTGAACCCAGCCGCAAGCGTCAGGTCAGCCCACGAGGGAGGGACCCACGGCGACCCTTTAAGACCGGGATAAAGGAGAAAGGAGAGAATCCACGTTACAAGGGTGTAGAAGCCTAGATGGAAGTTATCCTCGGGGATTCCCGGTCCGGCGGACCACAAGGCGAACAGTCCCAAGGCAACCGCCATGCTCTGATAGAACCATTTCCAGGCACCGGTCAGCTGAGATGCATGGCTCCCCCCGATGTCCGGGGAGGTCTCCTGAAAGTCGCCGCCGGCAGTCGCCATTCTGCCCTCGAAAGAAGCTCCCCCCGCGGGCTTACCCGCGGGGGGGGGAATTGGTCCGTTATCGCTCGATTAACCCGCTTAAGGCATTAGGCTCGCGGGAATCTTCTTCCCCTTCTCTTTCCAGAACCGGACGGCCCCGGCGTGGAGCGGTGCGTTGATCAGCTTAAGGCCGTTTTTGATCGACAGTTCTTTCGCCACCTTGCCGGCGGCCGAAAGAATATACTTCTTCCCTTTCTCGGAATAGATCGCCGACATGATTTTGTATACCAAGTCCGAGGAAACGTTCTTGTTGGCGATCATGACGCTTCCGGTGCCAAAGGTCGGCGTGTCCACATTGACGTTGGGATATACGCCTGCGGGAATCACCGTCGGTCCGTAATAGGGATATTTCTTGTAAAAACCGGACTTCCTGGCGGGAGCGTCCATGTTGATGAAGCGAATCTTCATCATCGTGGCCGTATCTCGAATCATGGCGTTGCCCAGGCCGGGGTGCCAATTGTATCCGATGATTTTGCCGTTCCGCATCGCATCGGGGCTTTTCCGGCCCAGGTAAACGGGCTTGAACTTGCCCCAGAGACCCAGATGCTTGACGAGATTCGTCAGGTTCTTGGCCGAACCCGATCCGGGGCCGCCCATCGACAGGGTTGTCCCCTTGAGGTCGTAAATGGTTTTCACCGAGCTGCTTGCGGGGACGAGCAGATGTCCCACCGAACCGAAGAGGTAGGTCATCGTCCGGAGATTTTTTTGGGCCTTTTTGTAATGGGCCTTACCGCGCCAGCCTAAAAACGATTCGCTCGAAAAAGTGAGCGCCAATTCGACCGCACCCGAATTCACCGAACGAACATTTTCGGAAGCTCCGGTCGAGGACTCGGAGGACACCTGGATTCCGGCGAGCTCCTTTGTCAGATAGACGGCATAGGCGCTTGTCCATCTGTTATAAGCGCCCCGGATCTGCCCGCCTTTCATCGTGATTCGCTTCTGGGCGGAAGCCGTTTCGGCGGACAAACCAACAAATCCCGACACCATGAATACGGCAGCCACCAACACCCCAAACCATCCCGTTCTCTTCATCATTTTGGTCTCCTTTTCTGCAAAATGTGGTGTGCAAATGGTGCAAAAACTCCCCTATTTGAATTCAAATTTTCGCCGCCCCTTCATCAACGGGCCTCGATAAAATGCCTTCTCGCATGGCCTTCCCCGAATTTCCCTTCCAGCGCGTCATGAAGCCAGTCCGCAACGGAAAGATAGAAATCGGGGAGCCGCGATCCAAACGTATGTGTTTCATTTTCATAGATCCAAAGCTCTTTGGGACACTGGAGCATATCAAAAAGACGCTCGGCGTCCTCGAGCGGACAAAGCTCGTCGAATTCCCCCATCGCCAAAAGCGTGGGGCAGCGTATTTCCCCGGCCAACGGTTCAAGGGTCATCTTCTCGGCCATGGCGTCGAATTCGTCCTCGTCATGGATGTCGGACATATACATATAGTTTGCGCGGTAAGCGGGCTTTCCGGACTTGAAAATCGTGTCTTTCTGGAGATAAACGCCCATCGCGCCGGCGCAGGCCTTGAGGCGTTCGTCGTGAGCGGCAATGCGCGGCCCCCAGTAGCTCCCCATGCTCCATCCGTAAAGGCCCACGCGGTTTGCATCCACCTCGGGGCGGGTCTCCAGATAATCGATCGCGGCCGACCCCGCGCGCTCGAAGTTGTCCAGGGTCACCCAGGTTTCCCGTGTGTTGCTCTCCCCCTGCCCGGGGCCGTCGATACTGAGGGTGGCCAGACCGCGCCGGCGGAAATGGTTGTGATACGGGCTGGGCATGTATTCCTTGATGGTGTCCATGCCGGGCACGACAAGGATACAGGGAGCGTTTTCTACGCCGGGGACGGCCTGGAGAATTCCGGGGATGGTTTTTCCGTTCTCAAACGGAATCTCCACCCGCTCGACAGGGGCCTCGTCAAAAAGACCGACAAACTTTTCGTAGCAAGAGACCATCTTGCCGTAGAGCTCAAGCTTCCGGGGGCTGTTCGTATGAAGGGTACCGCAAGCGGGGCCATAGTAGAGAGCGGCGCGGTAATAGAGCTCCGCGGCGCTTTGCCGGTGTCCGGCCGCCTCGGCTTCCCGGGCGAACACCTCTTCCTGCGCCGCTGTTCTCACCCACTCCTTGACTACCGCGCCGGGCACCTTGATTCGCTCTGTCGTGCGTTTTACATCGGCCGGGCGAAACCCCCACTCGACAAACATTGTCGCGCGAAAACCGTAAACATCGAGGACCTTATAAAACTCCTCGGTAATCCACTTATGACTCAACCGGCTGCGGTCTGACATGGAATCTCCGATCTCCTGTTAATTGCAATGGGGCAATACTTCTTTCGCGAACATTTCGAGAGATTCGTCAAAATCCTGCGAAGGCGGATCGATCATGATGGATTTCACGCCATAACTCTCCACTTCCTTGATCCGCTTCACACAATCCTCGGGAGTCCCCGTAATCGTGAACCGGTCAAGAATGTAGTCGGTTATCAAAGGCACATGCTTTGGGTGCCGCCAGTTGCTCACATCGAAGTTATCGAGAAGATTTTGGATTTCGGGCCGGAATTCCTCGGGAACCGAATCGAGCGTCATCCTGAAATTATGATGCGCGCGGTTGGCCACCCGGGACCTCACTTTTTCCCGTGCGGCATGACCGTCCCGGTCCACGGAAACGACAGCCCCGAAAATGATATCGAGTTCTCCGAGACCGGCATCCCTGTTGGCAATTCCCGCGTCCAGATGTTTCATCACCCAGCCAACCGTTTCTTCGTACACGCCCGAGCCGACCATCACGCCATCGGCGATTTCACCGGACATCTGAAGAGTCTTGGGCCCCTCGGCAGAAGTATAGATGGGAATATCGCGCTGGCTCCATATCTTGACGTTAACCCCTTCGGCGTACTCAACCTCCTCGCCCCGGATGAAACTTCTGATCTGATGAATGGCCGTCCGCATGGTAGCGAGGCGGGCCATTTTTTTGCCGATCGTGTAAACGGGGGTATCTCCCGAGCCGATGCCGAAAAGGACCCTGCCTCCCGACAACTCGTCCAGGGTGGCGATGGTGCTCGCCGCGACCGAGTTGTCGTGCAGGACCGGGTTTGTCACGCCGGGGCCGATTTTGATGTTGGTAGTATTCTGAATCGCAACGGCGAGGGCGACATTGTGGTCCCGGCAGGTGAGATGGCTTTCCGCCACCCAAACCTGATCAAAGCCGTTCTCTTCTGCAAACCTCGCCCGCTTCGCCAATAAACCAATGTCGTCCGGAACTAGGTGGAGGCTGAAACTAATTCCCATCTTCACTATCCCCTATACTAAGAATTGTTGACGCATCTCAAAGTCGCACCCTGCAAAATCCGGGATGGGGCATCGGACCGAGGTTCCGGTTTTGCCCTGTTGCCGCCAAGAAATTACCGAATTTCCTTTTTCCCATCCTAACTGGAGCGGCCCCGAGGATCAAAGCACGTGTTTATGGATGCACCCCATTTGATATGCTATCCTCGCTGGTTCAATGAAAGGCCCTTCTTTCGCCGCCATTGCCGGCATGGTCCGCAGGCTTTTGAAATTCAAGTAGATAGGTGCACCGAAGTTAATTTCCTGGAGCCATTTGATGCGCGTCGGACTGCACATTGGACCCATGCAGGATTTTCGGCCGATTGACGAAATTCTGGACTTTGTTAAAAGAGCAGAAGGTCTGGGATTCGACCCCATCCTGTTCGCGGACAGCGTGTCCCTTTCCCGGTTTCATGTACACGATCCCTACACCCTGCTCGCCCTCGCCTCCCGAATCACCGCCAAGGCAACGATCGGGACATGCGTGACCAACCCCCTCACCCGGCACCTCTCGGTAACCGCGAACGCCGCCGGCTCAATCGACGATATTTCGGGCGGCAGGATGCTCCTGGGAGTCGGCACGGGAGACACCGCCGTCCACCTTATCGGGAAAAAATCCGTTCGGTTGAGCACCATGCGGGAGTCGCTCACTGTTTTAAAAAAACTTCTGTGCGGAGAAAGTATCGATTTTGAGGGGCAAGCCCTCGCCTCAAATTGGCGCAAGCCGGACCTCCCGGTCTACCTCGCCGCGGGCGGTCCGAAAACACTTGCGCTGGGCGGAGAACTCGCGGACGGACTGATCACGCTCGCCGGCCTCTCCCCTGAAACCATCGAATGGGTTCGCGGCTGCGTGGCAGAAGGAGAGGCCGCAGCCGGAAAACCGAAGGGCAGCGTACCCGTCTGGATCGACGGACTCCTCAGCTTCGGTGAGGACCGGGAGAAGGTGCGCCGGGCCATCAAGCCCCGCATTACTTCATTCGCGAACCAGAACTTCCGCGTCGCCTTTCACGCGGTTCCCGAGGAATTTCTGCCGGAGGCGAGGGCTTTCCGCGAGAATTACGACGAAACAGACTTGGGACCCGGCACGAAGAACGCCAAATATGTAACCGACTTCATGATCGATCGATTTGGGATCGTGGGCACGACCTCCGATGTCGTTAGCCGGTTCGAGGGGCTGGCGGAAATGAACGTCGAGACTTTTCTCGTGGCCATGCCTTTCAGCCTTGAAGAGCGTATCGCGATCATCGAGATGTTGGGGCGGGAAGTACTCCCCCGGATCGGATAAAATCAAAAAATTACTTCATCCACATCGATAAAGGAGTGAGACCTTGACACGAATGAACGGCGGTCAAATTATTACCGACTATCTGATTCAGGAAGGCACTACCGACCTTTTCGGTCTCTGCGGACACGGAAACATCAGTTTCATCGACGCGCTCTATGAGCGATCAGACGAAATCACCTCTTATTCGGTCCGCCACGAATCCGTCTCGGGTTTCATGGCGGATGTTTACTACCGGATA
>JAVEPB010000078.1 GCA_030922375.1 bacterium
TCTCTGGACCGTATTCCTCCTCCGCAAGAGTCAACGCCTCTTGGGCATATGGTATGGCTTCCCGGTATCTACCCTGTTCGTTTAATTCCTGGTAATTTTCGAAAGCGGACTTCAAGGCATCCGACTGGGCATGTAGCCCCGCAGGCCATAGCCAGGCGGATGCCAGGAGGATGAATAATAGGCGTTTCATGGGTATCAGCTTAGCGCGATGCCGCCGGTCATGGAACTGTGGCCAGCCGTGCTGGTGTTTATATTGGTTAGCCCGTGGTAGAGTGTTCTCTTACCCATCAATGGTTCTTGACGAGGGGGATGGGGCGGTGCGCGCACACAAGGTAATACCCACGTTTCTTTTCATGCTCTGTGGAGCGTCCGCGCTTGCAGCTCCAGAGGATCGTTTTGGTATGGATATGCCGACTATAAGCCCCGGCAATGCCCGTGGAAGCCAACCACTTTCCCATGAGTTTGGCGGGGCGGATATTGTAGGTATTAGCGGAAGGACTATATACAACACACTGAAGACTGTTAGCGACAACACCCAGTTGGTCTTTCGTGGCGCCGTGGAGGCCAATATATTCAGCAAATTATCACCATCTGTTGTGATTATTATCACCGACGATGGAATGGGATCTGGATCCCTAATTTCTAAATCCGGTACAATTCTGACAAACTGGCATGTTGTTAATGAATCCTCCGAAGTCGACGTAATTTTCAAACCGGCTGGGCAGGAAGAGCCTAAAGAAAGTGATGTGCTTGTCGGCAAGGTTATGTTCGTGGATGAGATCAGTGACCTGGCACTGGTGACAGTTCAATCTGTACCAAGAAACAGCAAACCCATTCCACTCGCAAACCACTCAGACATTCATGTTGGCGCAGACGTTCACGCCATAGGGCACCCTGAGGGCTTATTGTGGACATATACCAAGGGATTGATAAGTCAGGTGCGGCCCGGATTCCAGTGGGGAAGTGGAGATAAAATAGTACACGAAGCTGATATTATTCAGACACAGACCCCAATCAATTTTGGAAATTCTGGTGGTCCTCTCCTTAGTAACAATGGAAAATTGGTTGGGGTTAATTCCATGGGACGGGAAGGAGAAGGCCTGAATTTTGCTATAGCAGTTAGTGAGGTAAAACGTTTTATCGCTGCGAAGGAAAGCCGCCTAGCACCGGATAAACCGGGTAAAACAGATGAACAGGGTAAAAAGACTAGCGACTGGTGTTGGCTAAATGAAGAGGCTGGCGATGATGCAAAGATAGTCCCGGTTGATTTCGATTGTGATGAAAAAGTTGACGGCGTATTCATCGTTCCGCACGACAAAAGTGAGCCAATCAGTTGTGTGTTTGACCGTAACGATGACGGCAAACACGATCAAATTATCTACGATACCGATCGAGACGGATCATGGGATGTATCCCTTTGGGATGTGGATTTTGATGGTGATCCTGACCTTAGAGGGTATCATCCAGATGGCAAATTCAAACCTTCTCGTTATGAGGGAATATCGTAGTCTGGTGCGGCCGGTGCCTGTTGGTGGCTGGCGTCAGGTCAGAGTGCGCACCAAGCTAACGAAGCTTGCCCCTTTTAGCCAACTTCCACGTGTAGATGCACACCGCGATCATTAGAACGTGCCCGACAAGGGCGCTGGCTAACCCGGTCCCTCCTGCCACCTCGGCCAATCTTTTTGTGGCCCAATACCAAAGGGTGGGTGAAGTCGTACACTATGGATAGGTACTTAACTGTCCCTGAGATAAGACAGTATGTATATCCAATGGATAGACCCCTATGGCCAGATATATATACTGTCCCCGAGATAAGACCGTAGGAAAGCCAAAAGGGCTGAATCTGTCCCTCAGATGCGATACCTCAGGCCTTTTTGAGAGGAATAACCACCCCATCTGTTCCTGTGGCGCGACACCCTGTCCCCGTAGCCGGACCGTGTTCTAAATTTTCTGGATCCCACTTCCGCCATTCGTTTGACGGTGGTCTGCCTTCACGTGGGTAGTCGGTAAGAATCCAGCGGCGGGAGAAACGCGTTTTGACATTGAAGGCGTTATCCTGGCCTATTTTGACGAAGCCACGGCCCATCAACTCATAAAATGCCCTGCAGGCTGTATCCTTGCCTATACCCACAAACTCTCCTGCTTCCCGGCAGGACAGGGGAATGTCACCGTTATTGAAGCCATTATATCGCCGGCGAATCTCCTGCCAGACGCACCTGGCAGCCGGCGATAAGGACCGATAAGCCAGGCTGTCCATCATGTCGTAACGGAGCATGACAAACTTGTTGTATTTGCTTCTTCCCTTGCGGTTCATCCTCACCGTCATGCCTCCCGTTTGAAACTCTGCTCATTAATCCAGTCAATGGCCGGGGTGCTTTATCGCCCCGGCCACCAACATTGATAGATCTTTTATCTAATCACATACCAACTCACTAAACCCATCGGCATAATTTTCCCAGTGGCACCTCCATCCCGCTTCGGCTGGCGCACTGGTCGCAGCGACGACGGCGATCAGGGCTACTGCAAGAATAAGTGGTTTCATTGTGTTGGTCATCTTTCGTCTCCTGTTTGTTTGAAGAATCGCACGATTGCGTTCCTACTTAAGGAGACGGATGACGGGGGATATTATTCCCGGGTGGGAGAATTTTTTTGTTCAGCGCTTCTCTATGATCGCCAGGCTGCGCTTGAAAAGTGGCTCAGCCTCGCCATAGCGGCCCTGGTGATAGTAGAGCAGCGCAAGGTCGTTGAGGCTCTGGGCAACATCGCGATGCTCGGGGCCCAACACCTTCTCCCGGATCGCCAGGGCGCGTTTAGCAAACGGCTCGGCATCGCCATAGCGGCCCTGTTCGCTATAAAGCACCGCCAGGTTACCGAGGCTGGTGGCGACATCAGGATGCTCGGGGCCTAGCGATTTCTCCTTAATCGCCAGGGCGCGTTTATGCAGCGGCTCGGCCTCGCCATAACGGCCTTGGGTTCTGTAGAGTTCCGCGAGGTTGTTGAGGTTAGTGGCGACATGGGGATGCTCGGGGCCTAGCGATTTCTCATCAATCTCCAGGACGCGCTCTAAAAGCGGCTCGGCCTCGGCGTAGCGGCCCTGGGTTTTGTAGAGCTCCGCAAGGTTGTTGAGGCTGGCGGCGACATCTGGATGCCCGGGGTCCAGCGCCCCCTCCCGGATCTCATCGGCCTTGCCAGAAAGGCCCTGTTTGTCGTAGAGGCGCGCGAGGTTGTAATTGGTAAGGAGTTTTTCATCAGCTGCAGAAAATGCCTTTTCTTGAGGCTCAGATGGACCGCCCCTAAAAACCAATGGCTTGGTGGCGACATCGGTAGGTACTGCAGTCGTCATATACGCCTGCCAGGAAATACCCCCGAGGAATAAGCCAATGACCAGGCTCGCCGCCATGCGGCGCATCTCAGAAAATTCAATTTTAAGCTTTTTAAAGTTTAGCCAAACTACGTTTTCAGGCTTTGGGCGCAAATCTTGCGGTGCAGCACCCTCCGTTCTAATTTGCTGAACCAGTTTGTCATAAGCAGCGCCTTCCGAAAGATCACCAAATGCCTTCTTAAGGACCTTTCCCGTGTAAATCATGTCGTCATACAACTGCTGCAAACGCGGTTCCTTGTCGATCGCCGCCTGCACGGCCTCAGCCTCATGAGGCGGCAACTCTCCGTCGGCGAGTGCCATGACCATCTCATCAGTGATATTATGCTCAGTCATTCCAGCTCTCCCAGAATGTCCAGAATGTTTGGGTCATCCCAGTCATAAAGAGAATCCGATTCCATTAGGTCTTTGAGCTTATTTCGACAACGAAGCAGCCTTGTACCGACAGTATTTGTATTAATACCGAGCTCTTCCGCCATCTCGGCGTACTTAAACCCTTCTGCATACAACTTCAGTATTTTCTGACAAGCTTTAGAAAGCTTGAGGCATAATCTTTTAAAATTTATTTTTAATTCTTCTACAAGTGTCAACGTTTCTGGATTGCTGGCCGACGCCCCCCCTACGTCCTCTACATCACCTACATTATCCGTCTTTTGAGTTTGCCTCGAGCGGGCGTCGTCTATCATAAGATTTTGCCTCGAGCGGGCGTCGTCTATCATAAGATTCCGTATAACCGTTATGCCGAAAGCTTCAATATTGGTATCCGGCTCGAATGGCGATGCCTTGTGCCTCTCAATAATTCTAACAATGGCACGTTGGACAAGATCATCGGCATCATCGACACTCGCCACCCTACTGAGGGCAAAAGCTCGCCACCTCGGTAGCGCTTCAATCATTTGTTCCTCAATGTTCACCGCCAATATCCCTGCATGTTTTCCTATATCAATCGGCGCCATAGGCGAGCTTAAGCTAAAGCGTAAAGTAAAAAGTGCGGTAGGAGAAAGAAGAAAGCCTACCGCACTTTCCATATGCCCCCAACTACAGCTTACCACCGCTATTTAGCCAAGTTGCACGACTTGTCTCTGCGGTATAATTAGCTTCTCCAATAGCCTTCCACACGAGTCCCGTTACCGCGATAGTGTGGTCTAACATAATTGTTACGGGGTCGGCCGGTTCTCGGGCTTATGCACCCCTGGCAGATGTTATCAAATCCAACATCTACGCCTTGATTCGGGTTATAGATCAGAACTTCCTTCGAGAAGCCATCATCAGCAGTGTTAAAAGGATTCGCCATCACGTCTGAGGCTAAAACTGTCACACCTAGAATGGCGCTTAGAATAAGTGATTTCATTTTTCGTCTCCGGTTTTGCAAGAGCCGCATGATTGCGCTCTTACTTAAGGAGACGGATGACGGGGGATATTATTCCCGGGAGGGAGAAGTTTTTTAGTTCAGCGCTGTGCGCCGCCCTCACCAACCACCACGAACGGCGCCCATAGCAAGGGGTGTGCGTATTTCTGGTTTTTAGCCAGGGCCATCATCGAGCGACGCAGTGCCTCCGAGCGGCCGATGCCGGGATTGGCCTTAAGCTCATCAAACATCCTCGTCGTGAGTTTG
>JAVEPB010000079.1 GCA_030922375.1 bacterium
AGGCCACATAGTTCATTAGGATATCGTCCGCCGGCACCTGAGACGAAAGAACCATGGCCTCCGGGCTTCGCTCCGCTTCGCCCTGCGGCCATGGTTCCAGAACTCTAAGAGAAGGTGGTATCACTAACGGGGGCAGGTCAATTCCACGCCTCTCCTATCTCCTCGGGAAAGAAAACAACAAGCCGCCCGAAGTCTACCATTTCGGTTTGAAGTCTACCATTTCAGTTAAAAAAAGCACGATATGAATCAATGGTTTCAAGGAATCTGGGGGCACTCCGGAGAAGCATCGGGTAATGGGTGGTTAAGGGGGAAAAAGGAAAACCCGCGTTGAGAAAAAGGAGGGGGGATTGTCCTCGTCAGTGTGGAAATTCACCCTCCCCGGATGAGATGGCCTAGCCCTTCTCCTCCGGAAGGGTGGGGGCGCGCCCGATGCAGTGATACTCGATTCCGGCCTTGGCCACCTGGGCCGGGACATAGATATTCCGGCCATCGAAAATGACGGAGCCGCTCAGCGCCTCGCGAATTCTATCCAGATCCAATTGAATGAATTCGCGCCATTCCGTCGCGATCACGGCGGCGTCGGCCCCCTTGGCCGCATCGTAGGCACTTCGGCAATATTCGATGTTCTCCTCACCGAGGATCTTTTTGGCATTGTTAATGGCAATGGGATCGTAGGCCCGCAATCGGGCGCCGCAATCCATCAACATCCTGCAAAGCGGGACGCTTTTCGCCTCCCGCATGTCATCGGTCTCCGGCTTGAAAGCCAAACCTAAAATGGCGATTACCCTGCCCGCGAGCGGCTTCTCTCCTCCCTCTCCGATCCGTTCGACTATTCTATCCACGAATCGAGAGATTCGGTTCTCGTTTATTTCCACCACTTCGCGAAGAAGATCAAACCCCGGACCGATTTCATTCGCCGTATGAATCAACGAATCGACATCTTTCGGAAAACAGGAGCCGCCGTAGCCCAACCCCGCATCGAAAAATCCGGAGCCAATGCGTTTGTCGGCGCCCACCCCCTTGGCCACCTCCGAGACATTCGCCCCCGAAACCTCGCAAAGATTGGCCACGGCGTTGATGAAACTGATCTTCGTGGCCAAAAAGGCGTTGGACGCATATTTGATGATTTCGGCGCTGAGAATATCCGTTACGAAAACCGAACAATCCCATGGGCGGTATAGTTCCAACAGGCGAGAGGCGGACTCCTCCGAGGAAGCGCCGATTACAATCCGGTCGGGGTGAAGGGAATCGCTGATCGCCTGCCCCTCTCGCAGAAACTCCGGATTACTCACCACATCGAAGGAACCATTTCCGTTGCGGAACTTTTCGATTATCTCGCGCACAAAATCGCCCGTACCAACCGGAACCGTGCTCTTGTTCACGATAATTTTATGCCCGTTCAGGTGATTGGCGATTTCCTTGGCCGCCGCCTCCACCTGAGACAAGTCGGTCTCTCCTCCATCCTTGGGAGGGGTGCCCACGCATATAAAAATAATTTCACTTTGCGTAACAGCCTTAGCCGCCGAGGTTGTAAATTCAAGGCGCTCCTCATGGGTGTTTCGGTTCAACAACTCCGGGAGCCCGGGCTCGAATATCGGACATTTTCCCGATTTCAGATCCTCGATTCGCCCCTCGTCGATGTCGACGCATATGACATCGTTTCCCATGTCGGCGAATACGGCAGAGGTGACCAGCCCGACATAACCACTTCCCAGAACACAGATTTTCATTCTTTCCGGCGCCTTTTTCGAAACGAGATGTTCAAATCAATATGATGACAGGCTCTCTTGAAATCCGTATATTCAACAATTGCAACACATTATAAATGGTCGCAAATCAAGAGGCTAAAAGCTCCCGCGATTCTAAGTCAAGCTTCGGCCCCCATCAATCCAACACACGAGAAAACCGGCCCTCGGGGTCTCCCTGTTGAATTCGGATCGATATCATTGGCATCAACCCGATTTCCTCGTTGCATTTGTTCAATGTCGCATCAGGCGGGTAATTTCGGACAGTTCCCATGGATACTAGTTTGGTTTTTGAGAGCGGGGCCCTCAGCCCGCGTACCACATGACGGCGACGTAGTGGCAGGCGGTGCCGGCGACGACGAACAGGTGCCAGATCAGGTGGTTGTAAGGAATCCGCCGGGCGGCAAAGAAGCCGACGCCCACCGTGTAGGCGGCGCCGCCCGCGAATATCCAGAACAAACCCCAGGGGGGGAAGCTCAGCCAGATGGGCTTTATCGCGACGATGGCGAGCCAACCCATCGCGAGGTAGAGGGACACCTGAACAACGATGGAGCGCAACTTGCCAGCCGCGTTCAGCGCGATGCCGGCGGCGGCCAGGCCCCAGACAATTGCGAGAAGCGTCCACCCCCAGACGCCGCTCAGGGCGCCGAGCATGAACGGGGTGTATGTTCCGGCGATCATGAGATAGATCGCCATCTGGTCAAGATCCTCGAAAAAGCGCCTGCCCCAGCGCCGGGGCATTGCGTGCGAGAGAGTCGAGGCGAGGTAGAGCAGAATCATCGCGGCGACGAACACCGTCGCGCCGAGTGTGCGGACCGTGCCGCCGCTCACGCCAGCCGAGTAGACGAGCACCGGGCCGGCGGCCAGGGCGGAGATGAGGGCAACGCCGTGACTCACGCTGTTGGCGATCTCCTCGCGGTGGGTTTGCCTGTGTTTGTCCCAGCCGATGGCCCAGTCGATCATCAGCCCCTTTCCTTTGCCAGAGCGCGGGTGAATCTATGCTTGGTCAGCGGCGGCTATTCTAGACTAAATCGTCCCGTATTGTACGGCACCGCTCTCTCCCGCTTCAAATCTGGCCGATTTACCCTCACTCGGGCAACACCTGTCACAAGTATGGAATCGGAAAATCGGGGCATTCCAACTAACGATATTTTGCGGACCACTCCCGAAAAATCCAGGCGCGCGAACTCTGTTCAATTGCCCGAGCGCATCGCGCAGGGCGCCGAGCCCTATTCACTGAGATTCCGGGCCTTCTGGGTGGTTGCGTTACGAAATACCCGTCCGCATCCCCGAAATTCCTCGAATTTCCCGTTCATGAGGGCCGCCCCACAGCCGGTAAAATGATTAAACCA
Source organism: bacterium (assembly GCA_030922375.1). Taxonomy (GTDB): domain Bacteria; phylum UBA8248; class UBA8248; order UBA8248; family UBA8248; genus UBA8248. Next base: position 3,098 of record JAVEPB010000079.1, read on the forward strand.
GGCGCCTGGCGGACGGGTTCCTGGCCAATCTCTTCAAGGAGTTCCGCGGGGAGCAAGAAATGCGCGATGACGGGCGGCAGAAAAAACACGACACCGATTACAAGAACCCGCGAGAAATAAGATGAGGCTAGCGCTGGTGCGCCTCCTCGCCCTCGCGGGCCTAGTGGGACTCGCGGGCTGCGCGGCCGCCCCTCTTCTTGCGGCGCCTCCTTCCGGGCCGCCCGCGCCGGTGGTCTTATTCGGGCCAACGCAATGCCCACTCATCTTCACCTTCCGGGCTGACGACACAATAGAGCTTTCGGGTTTGGAGGTCTGCCGCGAGGCCCTTCGCGATTCGATCATTCAGGGCCTGAAGGCCCCGCCCAACTTAAACCGAGGAAAGGAACTCTGACATGATCGTTTCCCTGATTGGCTCCGTCCTCGGTATGGCGGGCGGGCTCCTGCCCGACATCTTCAAGGAGTTCCGCCAGAGCCGGGAGCATACGCGCGAACTAGAGCGGATGGACAAGGACGCCGAAAATCAGCTCAAGATGGTGGAGAAGAAAACGGACGCCAAGCTCGCCGGGGTCGAGGCGAATGTCGCGGTCGAGGAGATGCGCGCCTTCGCCAAGCAGATGGATAACATCCATAAAGCGCAGGCCCCGACGGGAATTCCCTTCGTTGACACCTTCAACGCCCTGCTCCGGCCCACCACGGCCTCGCTCATCATGCTTCTCTTCGTCGGGACGGCGGGGATGTACGTCTGGGCCGTCATCACGAAATTCATGGCCGGGGCCATCCCGCTCGATATGGCGGCGGCGATGATTTGGGGCTCGCTGGTCGGCGACTCGATCCAGGCCGTCCTCGGCTTCCTGTTCGGCTACCGTTCGACGAAGGGCCGCGTCTCGGCGGCGAGGTAACTTAACACCAACTGGATGTTAAGTTGCGGGTTACTTTTCCCCGCTTGCCGTGAGTTCCGGGAAAAGAGAAAACACTTGTAGCTTTTAATGAGGCAGGTCCCTGATCCACCCGGACACTGTCGGGGCCTTCCAGCCTAACCTCTTGACTCGGTTCGTTTCTCCGCCTCTTGGCCCTTGGGGAGCCTTACGCTTCGGTCTCTGGATATACATAATAGAGGGTGTTATTATTTTCGAGTGGAAGTAACCGAAATGAATCAGACAAGATAATAACGAAAACATGTTCGTTATTTTATCGCTTGCCCGAAAGTTCTTCTAAATTTAGTCGACATCAAAAATTTAGGAAATATCTCTTTAATTTTCAATAGTTTGAAAAGGAAATCAGTCAATGGCGGCCATTAAAATTGCGATTGCAGGTGTGGGAAACTGTGCAAGTTCCCTCCTGCAGGGAATCGAATACTATCGGAACAACCCTGGCGAGAATCTTGGCCTGATGCACCGGGAGCTGGGCGGCTTCGGCCCCGAGGATATCCAGGTCGTCGCGGCCTTCGACATCGACGTCCGCAAGGTGGACCGCCCGCTCCACGAGGCGATTTTCGCGCCGCCAAACTCCACCAAGACTATCTGGAAAGATGTCCCGAACCTCGGGGTGACCGTCCAGATGGGTCCCGTCCTCGACGGGGTGGCAGATCACATGAAGGAATACCACCCCGACCGCACCTTCGTGCCCGCCGAGGCAGACCCGGTGGATGTCGAGTCCGTTCTCCGCGAAAGCGGGGCCGAGATGCTGCTCAACTACATGCCGGTGGGCTCCGAGGAAGCGGCGCGCCACTACGCCGAGGCCGCTCTCGCCTCGGGCGTCTCGTTCATCAACTGCATGCCCGTCTTCATCGTTTCGGATCCCAAGTTCGCCGCGCGCTTCACCGACGCGGGGATTCCCGTCGTCGGCGACGACGTGAAGGCCCAGCTCGGGGCCACGATTCTTCACCGCACGCTGGCGAAGCTGTTCGCCGACCGCGGCGTCAAGATCAAGCGGACCTACCAGCTCAACACCGGCGGAAACACCGATTTCCTGAACATGCTGGAGCGCTCCAGGCTCCACTCGAAGAAAATCTCGAAAACCTCGGCGGTGCAGAGCCAACTGGACGAACCTCTCGAGTCGGACAACATCCACATCGGCCCGAGCGACTACGTCCCCTGGCAGGAAGACAACAAGATATGCTTCCTGCGGCTCGAGGGAGAGGGCTTCGGCGGGGTACCGCTCGAAATCGAGGCCAGGCTCTCCGTCGAGGATTCGCCCAACTCGGCGGGCGTCGTCATCGACGCGGTACGCCTCTGCCGCATCGCGCGAGACCGCGGGGAGGCGGGCCCGCTCTACCCGGTGAGCGCCTACTTCATGAAACACCCTCCCGTTCAGATTCCCGACACCTGCGCGAAACAGCTTCTCGACGAATTCGTCGCCGGAACGCGCCGGGCCAGCGAGCCCGTGGAAGTGGCGAGCGACTGCGATTCATCGGAGGATGGCTCCGGCCTGTAGGTTCCGAAACCGCCGGTCCCGGAGCAGCCTTTCGCGGCGCTCCTTATTATCGGCGCCATTGCCCACCTGTTGATTACCGGAATTATTCTGAAAGGCTGGCGGCGAACGCTCGCCTGACTTCATGGCTGCCGGTCATACAGTCAGCGGGTTCATCGACTTCGAAATATTCTTGGTGCCACGGGACGGAATTGAACCGCCGACACGCGGATTTTCAGTCCGCTGCTCTACCGACTGAGCTACCGTGGCATATCATTGAATAATATAGGCTTATTCAAACGCCATCACGGCCGAAATCCCCCGCCCAGAGGAGCCGGGACGCCGAAACGGGCGCATTTCTTATAACATGCGCTCATCTGCGGAGACAATCCGAATCACGGTTAATCCCCCTGCTTTCCGCTCCCCTCGCGAAGGGCCACCGGTCCTCCCCCTTCCCCGAATGAAACTTCAATAGAGCCCGCGTGCCGCCGCCTGGCGGGTAAGGTAGGATATACGGATTCGGAACCGCACTTTTTCGTACAATAGCCCCCGCGCCCCCCTCGGCGGTGGGCGCGCCCAAAAAGGAGTCCACCGGAATGCCAGACCAGGTTTGGAAAGTCTACCTCTCGGGCGAGGTTCATACCGATTGGCGTGAAGTCATCAAGAGAGGCGCCGGGGAGGCCGGATTGCCGGTGGAATTTCTCACTCCGGTCACCGACCACGACTCGAGCGATAACTGCGGGGTGGATATTCTCGGCGGCGAGAGCGATTCCTTCTGGAAAGACCACAAGGGCGCCAGCGTGAACGCCATCCGCACCCGCACCCTTATCGAAAAGGCCGATGTCGTTGTCGTGCGCTTCGGCGAGAAATACAAGCAGTGGAACGCCGCCTTCGACGCAGGCTATGCCGCCGCCCTGGGCAAGGCGATCATCACGGTCCACGACTCGGGAAACGGCCACGCGCTCAAGGAAGTGGACGCGGCCGCGCTCGCGGTAGCCGAGAAGCCCGAGCAGGTGGTTCGTCTTCTCAACTACGCCATCAACGGAACCCTCTAGACCAGGCGCCGTTTTCGCATGACCGGCGATCCTCCTCCCCTTCCGCTGGGAAAACTCCCACCGGACCTTCTCGACCGGCTACTCTCCAGTCTGGAGGGCCACCCCCGCCTAACGGTCGGCCCGCGTGTCGGCGAGGACGCCGCAGTCATCGACATGGGCGACAGGTATCTGGTCGCCAAGAGCGATCCGATTACTTTTGTCGAGGAGCGAATCGGCTGGTACGCCGTTCATGTAAACGCGAACGACATCGCCTGCATGGGGGCCACCCCGATGTGGTTCCTGGCGACCCTTCTCTTGCCCGAAGGACGCGCCGGCGAAGGGATGATCGAACGAATCTGGAGCGATATCCAGGGCGCGTGCCGGGAGTTGAGCATCACCCTCTGCGGCGGCCACACCGAGGTAACGGCGGGCCTAGCGCGCCCGATCGTCTGCGGCCAGATGCTCGGGGAGGTCTCGAGGGAAGGGCTTATACGGGGGGACGGCGCACGGGAGGGAGACGCCGTTCTACTCACCCGGGCCGTGCCCGTCGAGGGAACAGCCATCCTCGCCGGCGCGAAGGGAGAGGAACTGGTCCCGGTTCTCGGACGGGATCTGATCGAGCGGGCCGCCGGCTACATCGACTCCCCCGGCGTCAGCGTGGTCGGCGCGGCGCTGGCGGCGGCGGGGACCGGTCTCGTTCACGCCATGCACGATCCCACCGAGGGCGGGCTCGCCACGGGGATTCACGAACTCGCCGAGGCGGCGGGGCTTGGCGCGGGCATCGATGAGGAGGCGATTCCTCTCTCCGTTGAAGGTGAAGCGTTATGCAGGGCGCTCGGCCTCGACCCGCTCGGGGTGATCACCTCGGGCGCCCTTCTTTTGGCCGTCCCGCCCTCGGGAGAATCGGAAGTCCGCGAGGCGCTCGCGGACGCGGGCGCGCTGGGCGTCCGGATTGGCCGTCTCCTCCCGGCGGAGGAAGGCGTCACCCTCCACGGAAAAGATGGTCCGGCCCCCCTGCCCCGGTACGATTCGGACGAGATCGGAAAGATTATATAAGCCCGCCGATGGAAAGCTCTTATTGATATATGGGAACGGAAATTACCCCGTGTAGGTTTCGCCCGAGCGCTCGCTGAGTTCGATTCGTATGCCCTCGGGACCCCGGATGAAGGCAGTGGTGCGTCCGCCCATCCCGACTGCGCCCGGCTCGCGGATGAACTCGGCTCCCCGCCCCTTGAGCCCGGCTGAGGCGACCGTCACATCATCAACGGCGAGGGAAAAATGATCGAGCCCCATCACCGAGTCCGCCGCGCCCGGGCCGGGCGCCTCGCCGGGGCGAACACCCCTCAGAAAAAACCGGGCGCTGCCGAGGCGCATCACGGCATTGGGCGCGCCGTGGAAATTATCCTCCCGGTAGATTTCCTCCGCCCCGAACACCTCCTTGAAATATAGCGCCATCGCCGCCAGGTCCCGGCAGATGATGTGAACATGATCGAAAGCGTAATCCATGAATATCTCCTCGAATGCCGGAATTCATTTCATCCAGGGGCGTCGCATCGGACGCGGGCTCCGCTTTATAAGCATTTCGGGTCTCTCGTGTTATAGTGATTTTAACAAATATCCCTACTGAATGTCCGGAACAATGAGCGATTTTTTATCTTCGTATCTCCTTGGAAGAAGTGGCTTCGCCCTCTCCGGAGAATCGAGGTGAGCGCGGGCCTGATCGTCGGTCCGTTTACTGAGTACGCCGCCCGCGCAAGGCGGAGGAGCCGCATTCGATGACATCTTCCCGGATGGGGATACTTCTCGATTTCGACGGGACCCTCACCAAGCCCGCGTTCAATTGGGAGGTGATGAAAACCGAGATGGCGCTCGAGGACGACACGATGATTCTCGAGTATCTCGGAACCGCGCCGCCGGATCGCGCCCGGGAGATCGCCGAGATTCTCGAGCGCCACGAGACCGATGCCGCGCGCCGGGCGGAACCCAATGAAGGGGTGCACGAGTTCATGGATTTTCTTCTCGGGATCGGCCTGCCCCACGGAATCGTCACCAACAACGCCATGCGCCATGTCTCGGTCATGCTCGATCGGATTCAGCTTTCGTTCGAGACCGTCATCACGCGCGATATAGGCATTTGGAAGCCGGACCCGCGCCACGTCCTTCTCGGGGCTGAGGCCATCGGCGTGCCGCCAGCGGGCTGCATCTTCATCGGTGACGGGCGGCTCGATATGATCGCGGGGGGCGAGGCAGGGATGACGACCATTTACCTCTCCGAGCGCCCCGGCCCGCGCTGCGACTACAGGGTTGGCCGCCTCACCGAGGCGATCCCGATTATCAGGGGCTTGATCCGCTGAATGACGCCGCCCTGAAGCGGCTTGTTTCCTCTCCACAAACGAAAAGGGGGCACGTCTTTTAAGACGTGCCCCTCATTCGGCAGGAAACCCATCCGGCTTTCGCCGGAAAGATTTATTAGGTGGGGGTTCAGTGCACCGGCCTAGGGGAACCCTTCGACCGGCCACCGGGGAGAATGACTCCTCATCATCAGGAGTCTTAGTGGGTTTTTTTAGCGTCTCCTTCTAAACTCTCCTGAGAAGCCAGAAATTTCCTTCCAGTCCACTTATCGTCATCAGGAGATATGAAGTAACACCTATTTTTGTTGCACATCACATGCCAAAACATTAAATTGATTGGCCAATTCAGCCACGAATTGTATCGAAAGTAAAAACAATGGTTTGTATAGCTGCTGGCCTGGTCCGGCAATTCTAAAAATTTTGGGGATGCGACTGTGTATTGACGATATATCAACGAAAAATCGGAAAGAAAAACCTATCCCTGACATTCTGACAAAATCGTCTGGACCCGGGCGTGCAAAAACGTCTCAGTATGCATATCGAATGAGGCAAAATTATCCATCCCGAGCTATACAGCCTTTCCGGGGTTCCGAATAACGACTGGTGACGGATTGGGCCCGGAATTATGTCGCATTAGTGGGAAAACTGACGGTCAGAGGATTTTCGGAGAAAGGGGGGGTATATCCCGCCCTGGCTAGAGGAGTCCGGCCACGGAGCTCTTGGCGGCCGCGATGATGCTCCCGGGGAACAGGCCCAGATAAATCGTCGCCAGCACCAGGACCAACAGCGCGACAAAAATGGAAGGGGCTTTCGAGAATTCAATCGCCGGCTGGCTTTCGCCGCGGGGCTCCATATACATCACCATCACCACGCGGAAATAATAGTAGATGGAGACGGCGCTCGTTAGGATTCCGATCACTGCCAGCCAGTAATACTCGTTCTGGATCGCGGTGCCGAAGAGAAAAAGCTTGCCGACAAACCCGGCGGTCGGGGGAAAGCCGCCCAGTGAGAGGAAAAAGACGACAAAGGCCATGCCGGCCCAGGGATGGTCGTGGCCGATTCCCCGCCAGTCCTCGATGTTGTCTCCCCGGAAATCCTCCCGGCACAGATAAATGAGCATCCCGAAAGCGCCGAGGTTCGTGACCATATAGGCCACCAGATAGAAAAGTACCGCGCTGATTCCATCCGGCGTGAACACCACCTTCCCGCCGGCGATCTTCGTGGTGGCCACCACGATCCCCAACATGATATAGCCCGCATGGGCGATGCTCGAGTAGGCGAGCATCCGCTTGAGGTTGGTCTGGGCGATTGCTGCGACGTTGCCCCAAACCATCGTGAACACCGTCAGGAGCCAGAGCAGGAGGTTCCATTTTCCGGCGAGCGCCGGGAACGCGATAAAAAATACGCGAATGACCGCTGCCAGGGTGGCCATCTTCACCGCCACCGACATAAACGCCGTGATCGAGGTCGGCGCCCCCGTATAGGCGTCAGGCAGCCACATATGAAAAGGTACGAGCGCCAGCTTGAACCCGAAACCGGCCACGAACAATATCAACGAGAAGACCATCACCGGATCGGCGACGATCGCTGCTCCCTGCGGCCCCGATAGAGCCTTGGCGATTCCCGTCAGCGAGGTGGTCCCGGTTAGTCCGTAGGTCAGCGCGATGCCGTAGAGCAATATTCCCGAGGCGAAAGCACCCATCAGAAAATATTTAAGGCCGGCCTCCCGGCTCAGCGGATCGTGGCGAATAAAACTCACCAACACGTAACTGCTGATGCTCATCGTCTCGAGGCCGAGATAAATCGAGACGAGATCATTGCCGGAGGCCATCACCAGCATCCCGAACACGGCGAAGAGGATCATCACGTAAAACTCGCCGTAGTTGATTTTCTCCACTTTGGCGTATTGGAGAGAGAGGAGAATCGTGAACGCCGTGGTTAAAACGATGACAAGCTTCACGAAGGAGCTGAAATTATCCGCGATGTAGAACCCGCTGAACGTGGTCCTGACTCCCCCGCCCCACTGGGACAACACGATGAGCCCCAGAATCGCCACCCCCGCCAGGCTCAGGATTCCCATCCCCGCCTTGTTTTCCATAGAGGTGAACAGGTCTGCGACCACCACGACGCAGATCAAAATCGCAAGCCCCACCTCGGGAGCGGCGGTGGAGAGCGATATGTCGGGAATCACAAGCGGCATCTGATCAAATCCTATTCATAGAGCGAATTCAAGGCCGGGCCCTAAAAATTTTTCGCCTTCAAACGAGAGCGCAACCCCCCCGGAAGCGCCGCGGCCTTATTGTCCTGGGGCGCCGCGGCCACGTTCACCATTTTCACTACCTTGCCGACGCTGGCCTCCATCCGGGCGAGGAAGGGCCGGGGGTAGAGACCGATCCAGAACATCAACACCACCATGGGAAGCAGATAGAGAATCTCCCGGGTGTTGCAGTCCGTCAGCTTCTGGTTCTCCGGGTTGTCGAGAGTTCCAAAGAACATTCTCTGGAACAGCCAGAGCATATAGGCCGCGCCGAGTACGATTCCGATCACGGCGAAAGCGGCATACACATAGCTCGCCTTGAAGGCGCCGACGAGGATCAGGAACTCGCCCACAAACCCGTTCAATCCGGGCAGGCCGATGCTGCTCAGCATCGTGACGGCGAAAATCGTCGAGTAAATGGGCACCTGGGTCGAGAGACCGCCGAAATCCGATATCTGGCGCGTGTGGCGGCGCTCATAGATGATTCCCACCAGGAGGAAGAGCGCCCCCGTGCTGATGCCGTGGTTGATCATCTGAAGCTGGCCGCCGAGGACGCCCTGCTGATTAAGGGCGAAGACTCCCAGCATGACAAACCCCAAATGGCTCACCGAAGAGTAGGCTACAAGCTTTTTCACGTCGGTCTGGGCCATGGCCACCAGGGCGCCGTAGATAATCCCGATGATCGACAACAGGACCATGAAGGGCACGAACATCTGACTGGCCTGGGGAAGCAGCGGAAGCACGAAGCGGACAAAGCCGTAGGTCCCCATCTTCAGGAGGATTCCCGCCAGGATGACGCTTCCCGCCGTCGGCGCCTCGACGTGAGCGTCGGGGAGCCAGGTGTGGAACGGGAACATCGGCACCTTGATGGCGAATCCGATGAAGAAGGCCAGGAAGATCCAGCTCTGAAGGCCGAGCGGGATTTTCGGTCCGACCGCATAGAGCTCGGTCAGATCGAAAGTGAGGGCTCCGGTTCCGAGCTTGAGGTTCACGAAATAGAGCGCCAGTATCCCCAGCAGCATGAGCACGCTGCCAAACAGGGTGTAGAGGAAGAACTTGATCGCCGCGTAGAGCTTTCTCGCACCGCCCCAGATTCCAATCAGGAAGTACATCGGGACCAACGTGATCTCGAAGAAAACATAGAACAAGAATATATCGACGGCCATGAAGGTTCCGAGCATTCCGGTCGCCATCAACAGGAGGCAGACGTAGTACTCCTTCTCCCGTTCGACGATGGCCGAGAACGAGCAAACCGTGGAGACGATCATGGTGATCGTCGTGAGCAGGACGAGCAGGACGCTGATTCCGTCCACCCCCACGAAATAGCTCACCCCGATGGTTGGGATCCAACTCACCTTCTGGACGAACTGAAAGCCCGCCTCGGAGGTGTCGAATCGGGTCCAGAGCGGAATCGAAAGAAGGAAGTCCACGACAGCCACCGCCGTGGCGAATCCCTTGATGGCTTTCGTCTGCTCCTTTTTGAAAAAGAGCATGACGATCACCGCCCCCGCCAGGGGAACGAAGGTGATCAGTGTAAGCAGATAATTCTCCATCAGACTCTCCTGGTCCCAGAGACGCCTACCGGAACAAGTATGCGCTCAGCATCATGAAAACACCGAGAAGCATCACGAAAAGATAATTTTGCACCATTCCCGATTGTATGAACTTGAAAACCTGAGAAAAAAACTTCGTTACGGAGGCGATGCCGTTGACCGCGCCGTCCACCGTCTTCAAATCGAATATGCCCGAAAAGCGGCTCGAGACGAGCGTGATGAGGCTACTGCCGTTCACAGCGCCGTCCACGACATTCGCGTCGAAAGACCAAAGACTGTTCATCAGGCGGTAGATCGGCTTGACGATACAGGCCTGATAAATTTCGTCGATGTAGTACTTGTTGAGCAAGAGCCTGTGAAGGCCCGGGAAGCGGGAGGCCAGGCCGTCCGGCACCGCCGTATTCTTCATGTACATGAACCAGGCCAGGGCGATTCCGCCCACGGCGATGGCAATCGCCAGGATGATGAGAATCACCGCCGCCGGGCCGCCGTGGCCGCCGCCGCTCTCGGCCGACACCCGGACAAACTGGACCGCCTCATTCGCCGCATGCCCCCCCGCGCCGCTCTTGGCCAGCGAGGGAGCGAGGAAGGTGTGAATCCAGCCGCCCTCTGGCGGGAAGCCCGGAATAATCCCCCCGACAACGCTCAGGACCGCCAGGATCATCAGCGGCACCGTCATCGAATAGGGAGACTCGTGAATATACTCTCTGGCGTGGTGGTCCACCCGCATCTCGCCGTGGAAGGTCATGAATATCAGGCGGAACATATAAAACGCCGTCATGAACGCCGCCACGGAGCCCAGGGCCCAGACAAAGTGGTGTCCGGTGAAGAAAGCGTTGGCTAAAATCTCGTCCTTGCTCCAAAAGCCCGCCAAGGGCGGAACTCCGGCAATCGCCACCGCGCCGATCACAAACGTCCAGTAGGTAATGGGCATCTTTGATCTCAGGCCGCCCATGTAGCGCATGTCCTGTTGCTGATCCTCCGGGGCGTGGTGGAGGGCGTGGATGACGCTCCCGCTTCCCAGAAACAGGAGACCTTTAAAGAAAGCATGGGTCATCAGGTGGAAAATACCGGCCCCGAAGGCGCCCACCCCCAGCGCCATGAACATGAACCCGAGCTGGCTCACCGTGCTGTAGGCCAGGACGCGCTTGATGTCGTTTTGAACCAGTCCGATCGAGGCAGCGAAAATCGCCGTGACCGCGCCGACGAGGGCGATGACCTCGAGGGCGCCGGGGCCCATCACATATATCGGGCTCGTCCGCGCGACCATGTAAACCCCGGCCGTCACCATCGTCGCCGCGTGGATCAGCGCACTGACGGGGGTGGGGCCTTCCATCGCGTCGGGAAGCCAGACGTAGAGCGGAATCTGCGCGCTCTTACCGGCGGCCCCGATGAAGAGCAAAAGGCCGATGGCCGTCGCCCCGGCCTCCGTCATTTTCGGAGCCGCATGAAATACCTCCGAGTAGGTCAGGCTGCCGGTCAGCACCCAGATCATGAACATGCCGAGCAGGAAGCCGGCGTCGCCGATCCGGTTGACGATAAATGCCTTTTTGCCGGCGTCCGAGGCTGACTGCTTTTCGTACCAGAAACCGATCAGGAGGTAGCTGCATAGCCCGACGCCCTCCCACCCGACGAACATGAGCAGGTAGTTGTCTCCGAGGACGAGGAGGAACATCGAGAGCATGAACAGGTTCAGGTAGGTGAAAAACCGCGGATAGCCCGGGTCGCCGTGAAGGTAGCCGACCGAATAGACATGGACGAGGAACCCCACGCCCGACACGACGAGGAGCATGATGGTGCTCAGCGGATCGATCAAAAAGGCGACGGAAACCGAGAACTTGCCCGCCGAGATCCAGTCCCAGAGGTGGATCGTGTGCTTGCCGCCGCTTCCGAATATCATCTCGGAGGCGATTCCGAGAACGACCAGGAACGAGAGCCCCGCCATCAGAGAGGCGATGTGCCCCGCCTTGTCCCGGGTGTAGCGGGAACCGAAGAAGCCGTTGATGACGACGCCGAGCGCCGGGAACAACGGTATGAGCCACGCGAGTTTGATCATTCGTTCCCTACCACTTCAAAAGGTTCACTTCGTCCACGTTGAGGACCGACCGGTCTCGGTTCAAGGAGATCAGGATGGCCAGGCCCACGGCCGCCTCCGCCGCCGCAACCGTGATGACGAAGATGGCGAGCACCTGGCCCGTCAGGTCCCCCCACTGGCGCGAGAAGCCGACGAGAGTGATGTTCACGGCGTTCAACATCAATTCGATGCTCATCAGGATGATGATGGCGTTCCGCCGCATCAGGACGCCCGCGGCCCCGATCACGAACACGACCGCGCCCAGCGCCAAATAATGAGAAAGAGGAACCATCCTGTTGTCTCCTCCCGGGCCCTAGCGGTCTATCGTCCGTTTGGCGAGAACGATAGCGCCGATCATGGCCGCCAGCAGCAGAATCGAAGCCACCTCGAACGGAAACAGGTACTTCGTATAAAGAATCGCCCCGAGCGCCTCGACGTTTCCGGGCGTCGCCCCCAGCGTCCACGAAAAACCCTTGAAGGCCGGATAGGCATTACCCCCGCCCAGAACCTTCCACCAAATCTCCGCCGCCAGAATCAGCGAGGCGACGATTGCGAAAAAGCTCTGGCGGTGAAACTGTCTGAGCCGCACGGAGACCTCAACGTTCATCAACATGATCGAGAAAAGGTAGAGCACCATGATTCCGCCGGCGTAGAGCAGGACCTGCACCACCGCCAGGAACTCGGCCCCCGCCAGGACAAACACCCCGGACATGAAAAAGAACGTGAGCACCAGCAGCAGAGCCGCGTGAATGACGTTCGAGCGGGTCACCACCAGGAGCGAGGCCCCGATGATTCCGGCCGCGAATAAATAAAAGAAAAGCAGTTCCAAAACCGATGCCTCTCGCCGTTAGAGAAACAGGAACTTCACCAATCCGGTCACGAATATATTCAAAATCGCAATCGGGAACATGAACTTCCACCCCACCCGCATCAACTGGTCGTAGCGGTAGCGGGGCAGCGTCGCCCGTATCCAGATAAACACGAAAATCAGGACCGCCATCTTCAGCAGGTACCAGACGATGCCCGGCAGCGGAATCGCATCGATCCCGCCCCAGCCGCCGAAGAAAACGGCGATGCAGACGGTGGAAACCGCCATGATGTTGGCATACTCGGCCAGGAAGAAGAAAGCGAACTTCATCCCGCTGTATTCGGTGTGAAACCCGGCCACCAGCTCCGTCTCGGCCTCGGGCAGGTCAAAAGGAATTCGGTTCGTCTCGGCGAGCGCCGCGATGAAAAACACGATGAACGCGAGAGGCTGATAGAAGACAAACCAAACGTCCGACTGGGCTTTGACGATGTTCTGGAAGTTGAGCGAGCCGGCCAGCATGAGCGGCCCGATGAGAGCGAAGCCCAGGAAAATCTCGTAGCTCAGCATCTGGGCGGCGCTGCGAAACGCCCCCAGGAGGCTGTATTTGCTGTTGGAAGCCCAGCCCGCCATTACGATGCCGAAAACGCCCAGCGAGCTCACCGCCAGGACGAGAAAGAGGCCCACGTTAACCTGGGTGATATAGAAATTCTCATCGAACGGCAGCACGGAATAGACCACGAACGCGGGCACCAGCACCATGATCGGCGCGATGACGAATACGATCTTGTCCGCCTTCGAGGGGATGATGTCTTCTTTGAGGAAGAGCTTGAGCCCATCGGCGATGGGCTGGAGCAGCCCGTGCCAGCCGACACGCATCGGTCCCATGCGCATCTGGATATGCCCGATGATCTTGCGCTCAAGGTAGGTCAGGTAGGCCACCACGAGAGAGATGGTCCCGAGCACGAGAGCGATTTTCAGAAAAGCGGCGATTAGTTCAGCAATCATTTCCGGTCAAGAATCCTTTTCGGCGCGCGCTAGCGGTCACACTCGCCCAAGACGATATCGATGCTACCGATGATCGCGATAACGTCCGCCAAAAGCTCGCCCACGCACAGCTTTTTCAGGCCGGCGAGGTTGATGAACGAGGGCGGGCGGATGCGGACCCGGTAGGGCGTCTCCGTCCCGTCGCTCACGATGTAAAATCCGAATTCCCCCTTCGGATTTTCGGTGCCGTGATAAATTTCGCCTGCCGGGGGCTTAATCGTCCGAGGGGTCTTGCAGCTCACCGGCCCCCCCGGGAGCATGTCGAGACACTGCTCGATGATGCTCGCGCTTTCGCGCATCTCGACGAGCCGCACCAGATAGCGATCGTAGACATCGCCGTTCTCCCCGACGGGTACCGTGAAATTCACATACGGGTAGGCGGCGTAGGGCTTCGCCCGGCGGAGGTCCCACTTCACCCCCGACGCGCGGAGGATCGGCCCCGTCAGCCCGTAGTCGAGGGCGTCCTCGGCCGAAATGACGCCGACCCCTCGCGTGCGCTGGAGCCAGATGCGGTTCTCGGTCAGCAGCGTCTCGTAGTCGTCCACCCGGCCCGGGAAAAGTTCGATGAACTTCCGGGCATCGTCGAGAAATTCCTGGGGAACGTCCTGGTAGAGTCCGCCGAGGCGGAAGGCGTTCACGGTGAGCCGCGCTCCGAAGGCCCTCTCGAACAAATCGAGAACCATCTCCCGCTCCCGGAAACACCACAGAAAAACCGTCATCGCGCCAATGTCGAGCGCGTGGGTGGCCAGCCAGAGAAGATGACTCGCGATCCGCGAAAGCTCGGCAACAATCGAGCGAATGAACAGCGCGCGGTCCGGAATCTCCCAGTCGAAGAACGATTCGACCGCCTGGACCCAGGCCAGATTGCACGAGGGGGCGGCGATGTAATCGAGCCGGTCCGTATAGGGGATGAACATCGTGTATGTGATGTTCTCTCCGATCTTCTCGGTGCCCCGGTGGAGGTAGCCGATATCGCAATCGACATCCTTGACCGTCTCGCCGTCGAGCTTGAGGATAACCCGGAGCACCCCGTGCGTGCTGGGGTGCTGGGGCCCCATGTTGATGACGAGTTCCTCGGTACCGGGGACGGTACTGGACCGCTCAATCCGGGATGAGGTTTCCGCTCCGACCATCAGGGTATCTCCCGATTCAACTCAAATAAAAAGCCACGCCGCCGGGCGGCGAAAGCCCTAGTCGCCGATTTCCTTGCGCGTGGGTTTCGAGTACACGCGTTCCCCCCGACCTTCGAGAGGATAGTCCTTCCTGAAAGGATAACTTCCCCAATCGTCGGGAAGAAAAATACGCCTGAGATCCGGGTGATCCTTGAAGCGGACGCCGAACAAGTCATAAACCTCCCGCTCCATCCAGTTCGCACTGGACCAAACCTCCGACACGGTGGGGACCTCCTGGTCTTCCCTGACCTTCACCTTCAGGCGAAGCAAGCGGCAGTGATCGACGCTGACAAGCTGATAGACGACCTGGAACGGCGTTTCCTCGCCGGGATAATGCGCGGCGGTCAGATCAGTCAGTATCTTGAAACTCGCGGCCGGATGATCGCGCAGATAGGTCGCCACCCTCACCAGGGTGTCGTCCTTGAGGACAAACGTCACCTCGTCCTCGCGGTCCTCGTATGCCGTTTGCTCGAGGATCGCTCCCGGAAACTCGCCATCGACCAACTCCCTGAGCGCCTTCCCCGGAGGGGTTTTCGGCGCTTCGGCCTCTACAGGAGTTTCCCCGTTCGCTTCCTCGGTTCCGACTTCGTCTGCCATTATTGGGAGTCTACGCCGCCGATTTACTCTTGCGGACGAACCTTTCCTGCTCGATCTTTTTTTGTAGCTGCATGACGCCCCACATCAGGGCTTCCGGACGGGGGGGGCATCCCGGCACATACACATCGACGGGAATGATCTCGTCCACCCCCTGAACAACGGCATAGTTCGCATACGGTCCGCCGCAGGTCGAACAATTCCCCATCGAAATGACCCACCTGGGCTCGGGCATCTGGTTATAAACCCGGATGATCGCATCGGCCATTTTATGGGTGACGGTCCCGGCGATGATGATTACGTCTGACTGCCGGGGCGTCGCCCGGAAAATGACCCCGAAGCGGTCGAAGTCGTACCGCGCGGCGCCCGAGGCCATCATCTCGATGGCGCAACAAGCCAGCCCGAAAGTCATCGGCCATAGCGAGCTTTTACGGGCCCAGGCCACCAGGCTGTCGAATCTCGTGGTGATAAAGTTGTCGCCCAGCTTTCCGTCGATTAAGCCCATTCCAGCGCTCCCTTCCGCCAAGCATAAAAATAGCCGACGAGCAGAATCGCGATAAACAGCATCATCTCGATAAACCCGAAGAGGCCGAGGGCGTCGTACTTCACCGCCCACGGGAAAAGGAACATCGCCTCCACGTCGAACAGGAGAAACAGAATTCCGAGAAGATAAAAGCGAATGGAAAAACGCTCATGCGCCTCCATGAGCGGGGGCATTCCGCACTCGTAGGGCGCGAGCTTTTCGGGATCTGGCTTGTTCGGGCGGATGATCAGGGCGACGAGCAGCGTGCCCCCGGCAAACCCCAAAGCCACCAGCAGAAAAATGAACAGCGGCACATAGCCGTTGATCACGTTGTAATCGCCAAAAAACGCAGACATAAATTCCTGCAAACCGATCCTCACTCAGCTTAGAAAAAAGGTCCGCGGGCTCCGGAAGTCTACTCGCATGGTTTCGGACAGGCCCGGCAGGCTATAGCCACGCCCCAAGGGCGATAGGGGTCTAAATCCTTGTATATCTTAATTCCACGGCCAGTGACTATACCATGGGCACTGGCCAAATCCAAGCATATTGGAACCGCTCGCCTAGTTCAAAAGGACACCCGAGCGGAGGGCGAAATCCATCACCGCGCCGGGAAATAGACCCAGTTCAAGCGTGCCGATCACCGCCAGAAGCAGCGCGGCGAACGCATAGGAGCTGACGCGCGCCGGACCCGCCGCCGCCTGACTTTCCCCGCCCGCGGACTCTTGCATGTACATCACCACGATCAGTCGTAGGTAGTAGTAAACCGCGACAACGCTGTTCAGGACGGCCACCACCGCCAGCCAGACATAGCCCGCCTTAATGGCCGCGCTGAAGATGTAGAATTTGGCGACAAATCCCCCGGTCGGGGGCAGACCCGCCAGAGACACCATGAATATCGCCATCGCTGCGGCCAGAACCGGCCGGGTATAGCCCATCCCGGCGTAATCCGCTATCCCGGTTCGCTCCTCCCCGCCCCAGCCCGAGGCCACCACCACACAGAACGCGCCCAGGTTCATAAACGAGTAAACAAGCAAATAGTAGAGAAATCCCCCCGTGGCCAGGGCCGCGCCCTTCTGGGCCGCCACCAGGGCCACCAGGATGTATCCCGCATGAGCGATACTGGAGAAGGCAAGCATTCGTTTTATGTTCGTTTGCCAGATGGCCACCAGATTGCCCGCCGTCATCGTGAGCGCCGCCATCAACCAGAGGACGGTGATGAAATTCTCCCCGGCATAGCCCGCCACCATGAGCACTACCCTGAAAAACGCCGCGAAGGCGGCCGCTTTGGGCCCCACCGACATAAAGGCGGTCACCGCCGTGGGCGCTCCCTCGTAGACGTCGGGGGTCCACATGTTGAAGGGCACCGCCGCCACCTTGAAACCCAGGCCGACGATGATGAAGCCCAGCCCCAGCATGAAGGCCGGGTTGCGCGAAAGGGGGTGGGCGTTGAGGTGGGTGGCAATCCGGGCCAGATCCACCGAGCCGGCAGCGCCGTAGATCATGGCCATTCCGAAGAGCAAAAAGCCCGCGGCGAAAGACCCCAGCAGAAAATATTTCAGCGCCGCCTCGTTCCCCCTCAGATCGAACCTGAGATAACCGGCCAATACGTACAAGGAAAGCGAGAGAATCTCGAGGCCGATGAAAATCATCAGCAAATTCCGCGTCCCCGCCATGAGCATCATCCCCGAGGTGGCGAAGAGGATAAGGGCGAAATACTCGCCCGCCGGGCTGTCGTCGAGGCTCATCTGAGCGGAGGCGATCAGGACGGAGATAAAGCTCGCAATCAGTACCAGGATAAATACAAACCCCGTGAATCGGTCGAAGACGTACATGCCGCCGAAGGAGACGGCGCCGCCGGGCAGGCCGGGCAAGGCAGAGAGGGTGGCGCTCCCCGCGGCCGCGAGGGTGGCCAGGGTCAGGGCGGCGAGAAAGGTTCGGTCCCGGGAGCGGAAAAACGTATCCCAGAGAAGAACGGCCACCGCCCCGGACACCACAAAAATCACCGGAAGCAAATACGGCCAATGAATCACGGGAAAAGTCGGGGTCATGGCCTCACCGCCTCTTGGGAGTGCGTTCTCGCCAGCCTGGGAGCGGGCGCCTCTGACAACCTGAGCGCGGGCGCCTCTGGGGGCGGCTGCACATGGAGCACCCGCCGGTTCACCTGTTCGACCCATGCCTTCGCGGAGGGCTCGATCTTGCTCAGTATGGGCTTGGGATAAAGGCCCAGCCCGAACATCAGCGCCACCAGGGGCACCAGCACGCACCACTCGCGCACCCCAAGATCGCGGAGGCCGAGATTGGCCGGCGACGGGTCCCCGCCGAAGAGAACGCGCTGGAGCATCCACAGCATGTAGATCGCCGCGAGCACCACCCCCGACGCCGCCACGACGGCGAAGAAGGGATTCCGGCTGAAGGCGCCGGCCAGAATCGTGAACTCACCGACGAACCCGTTCAGACCGGGAAGGCCGATGCTGCTGAGCGAGGTGATCACGAAAAAGACCGCGAAGACCGGCATCACTCGCGCGATGCCGCCGAAATCGGCGATCAGCCGCGTATGCCTGCGGCTGTATATCATTCCCACGATCAGGAAGAGCGCCCCGGTGCTCACCCCGTGATTCACCATCTGAAGGACCCCGCCCGAGGCGCCGAGCAGGTTGAACGAGAAGAGCCCCAGGACGACAAAACCCAGGTGGCTCACCGAGGAGTAGGCGACGAGTTTCTTGATGTCGTCCTGAACCATCGCCACCAGCGCGCCGTAGATGATCCCGATGACGGCGAGGGCCATGAACACGAAGGCGAAATCGCGCGCCGCCGTCGGAAACAGCGGCATCGCCAGCCGCATGAGCCCGTAGGTCCCCATCTTCAGCAACACCCCGGCGAGGATCACGCTGCCGGCCGTGGGCGCCTCGACATGGGCGTCGGGCAGCCATGTGTGAAACGGAAAAATCGGAACCTTGATCGCGAACGATAGGGCGAAGGCCGCGAAGAGCCAGCCCTGTAGGGCGTAATGAACCGGCTTGTCCAGATGGACCAGGATGTCGAAGGTCTCCGCGCCCGTCTCGAAGTAAAGCCAGAGGATCGCCACCAGCATGAGCACGCTGCCGACCATCGTGTAGAGGAAAAATTTAACCGCCGCATAGATGCGCCGGGGGCCGCCCCACACCCCGATGATCAGATACATCGGAATGAGCATCCCCTCCCAGAAGACATAGAAGAGGAAAAAGTCGAGCGAGACGAAGACGCCGAGCATCGCCGTCTCGAGGAAAAGAAGAGCCATGTGATAGAGCCGAACCCGCTTTTCCACTTCAGTCCACGACTAAAGCAAGACGATCGGGGTGAGAAACGTCGTCAGGAGAATGAGGGGCAGGCTGATGCCGTCGAGGCCCACGTAATAGGAAATACCGAATCGGGGTATCCACTCCGCCCGCTCGACAAACTGCATCCCGGCGAAACTTTCGCGGAACCCGGCGTAAACCGCCGCCGAAACCACAAGGGCGGCCAGGGAGAAGGCCATCGAAATCGCGCGCACCCGCCCCCGGCCCGCTTCGTCGGCGTCCCCCACGAAGAGAAGGAGGAGCCCCCCCGCCAGCGGAAGGAAAATCATCAGGGTAGTCAACGGCAGTTCACTCAAATCCCCGTTCCTCTATTTCGCCCCCGCGGTGAGGTAGAGCGCCAGCACCAGCGCGCCCGCCAGCATCATCACCGCGTAGCTTTTTACATAGCCCGTCTGAAGCTGCCGGGCCGCCGAGCCGATCAGGCGCACAAAACCGCCCGCGCCGTTCACCGATGCGTCCACCAGACCGTCGTCGAAATCCTTCCAGAGCCGGACGGAGAGCCTCCGGATGGGCTGGACGATCAGAAAATCGTAAAGCTCGTCGATGTAGTACTTGTTTAATACCAGCCGGTAGAGTCCCGGCCAGCGCTCGGCATAGGCGGAGGCCCCCCGCGAACTGAGAACGAAAAGGTTGTAGGCCATATAAATTCCCAAAACAGCGATGGCGAGCGAAACCGCCATCATCGCCAGCTCGAAAATGATCTCGTGGTGCGCCTCGCCGCCGCCGCCGAACACCGGCGCGAGGAAGCCGTCGAACACGTTCGCCCCCGCGATGATGGGGATCCCCACCCAGCCGCCGGCGAAGGAGAGCACCGCGAGCGCCTTGAGCGGCCTCGTCATGACGTCGGGCGACTCATGCAGGTGATTCTGCTCCTCTATCGAGAGGTTGCAGCGGCCGTAGAAGGTCTTGAAGAGCAACCGAAAAATATAAAAGGCGGTCATCAGGGCGCCCGCCGCACCGGCCAGCCAGAACCCAATCCCGCCGTGGTCCGAGGTCATCGCCGCGAAAAGGATGGCGTCCTTGCTGAAGAAGCCCGCCAGCGGAAACACGCCCGCGATGGCGAAAGCGGCGACGGCGCAGGTCATGCTCGTCGAGGGGAGCGCCGCGCTCAGGCCGCCCATGCGGTTCATGTCCTGCTCGCCGTCGAGCGCATGAATGACGCTGCCCGCCCCCATGAACAGAAGTGCCTTGAAGAAGGAATGCGTCATGAGATGGAAAATCGCCGCCGAGTAGGCGCCCACCCCGCAGGCCATCACCATGTAGCCGAGCTGGCTCACCGTGCTGTAGGCGAGGACACGCTTGATGTCGGTCTGCACCATGGCGATGGTTGCCGCCACGAGAAGCGTGGCCGCCCCGATCACCGCGACGACGTTCATCGCCGCGGGGGAGAGATCGAAGAGAAAATAGGTCCGCGCCATCATGTAGACGCCCGCCGTCACCATCGTCGCCGCGTGGATCAGCGCGCTGACGGGCGTGGGGCCCTCCATCGCGTCGGGAAGCCAGACGAAGAGCGGAATCTGCGCGCTCTTGCCGGTCGCCCCGGCGAAGAGAAGGAGGCAAACCAGGGTGACGGCTCCGCCGCCCGCCGCCAGCTTGACCGGTGCGGCCTGGAGGATTTCCCCGAAATCGAGGGTTCCGAAAATGCCGATGAGGATGAAAATCGCGATCAGAAAACAGAAATCGCCGATCCGGTTGACGACAAATGCCTTCTTGCCCGCCTCGGACGCGGCGGGCCGCTCGAACCAGAATCCGATCAGGAGGTAGCTGCACAGGCCCACGCCCTCCCAGCCGACGAAGAGGACGAGAAAATTCGAGCCGAGAACCAAGGTGAGCATGAAGAAAACGAACAGATTGAGATAAATAAAGTAGCGCACCGCGCCCCGGTCGCCGTGCATGTACCCAATCGAGTAAATGTGAATGAGGGTGCCGACACCGGTGATGATCAGCGTCATCACCGAAGAAAGCGGATCGAGCATGAAACCGGCGTTGACCCGGAAGGCCCCGACGGCTATCCACTCGAACAGTTCGGCGCGAATCAGCCTTTGGTCCTCCGGGAGCCCGAGAAGCTGGACAAACCCGGCGACCGAGGCCACAAAGGCCAACGCCATGACACCGGCCGCGACCCGGCCCGCGAACTTTTCTCCCCGCCGCCAGCCAAGGACCAGGTTCACCAGTACACCGGCCACCGGGAGCAATAATATGAAAGGGATCGTATTCATCATTAAAGTTTCAACAGGTTCAGGTTGTCCACGTCGGTGGATTCACGGTTTCTGTATATCAATATGAGGATGGCGAGCCCGATAGCCGCCTCGGCCGCCGCCACGCCCATCACGAAAAACACGATAAGCTGGCCGTCCATCGAATCCAGAAATCTGCCGAACGTGACGAAAGCGAGGTTCCCGGCGTTCAGCATGATTTCGATCGACATGACGACGACGATGGCGTTGCGCCGCACAACGACGCCCACCACCCCAATCGCGAAGAGTAGGGCGCTGACGATCAAATAATGTTCCAGTGGTGCCACGCTCGGTTCCCTTTCCTTGGGCTCAGGCCCTTGGACTCAATCAGGCGGGCTCAGTCCGCCCTGCGGCGGGCCAGCACCACCGCGCCGATGATTCCCACGAACAGCAACACCCCCATCGCCTGGAAGGGCAGGAGATAGTCCGTGAGAAGAATCTTCCCGAGGACCTGGGTGTTTCCGATTTCGCTCACGCGCTCGGCGGGGAACTTCCCCTTCGCTCCGGTGAGGACCGAGCCCGAAAATATGACTTTCAAGATAACGGCGAAGAGCCCCACCCCGATGAGCGCGCCGGTGAACTTCTGGACCGGCAGACGCAGGGGAATCCACTCCTCGCGGCGCAGATCGAGCAGCATCACCACGAATAGGAAAAGCACCATGATGGCGCCGGCGTAAATGACGACCTGAACGATGGCGACAAACTCGGCGCTCAGCGAAAGATAAAGCCCGGCCAGCCCGAGAAAAGCGGCGATGAGGCTCAACACGCAGTAGAGCGGGTTCGGCAGGGACACGACCCCCAACGCCCCCGCGATCGTCACCGCCGCCGTCAGATAAAACAGGAACAAGCCCGGCACTAACCCTCTCCCTCTGGTCTCTTCGGCGGAACCTCGCCCGCCCGCCTCCCGCGCCTAGACATAGGTAAGCAGCTTTTTCTCGTTATAGCGCCTCTGAAGCTCGGGAATTTCGTCGGGCCGCTTCACAAGCAGATCGCCCTTCCCATAGATGAATTTCTCGCGGCTGTCCGCGCAGAATTCATACTCCCCGCCCAGAACGATGGCTCCGACCGGGCAGGCCTCCTCGCAATAACCGCAGAAAATACATCTGAGTTCGTTAATCTCGTAAACGCTCGCATAGCGCTCGCCCTTCGAGACCGGCCTGGCGGAATTGTTCTCCTCGGATTCGACGAAGATGCAATCCACCGGACAGGCGGCGGCGCAGAGCTTACAGCCCACACAGCGCTCCAGTCCGTCCTCCCAGAGAAGAAGCTTATGAAGCCCCCGGTAGCCGGGGGGAAGTTCCTCGCGCACCTCGGGATACTGGACCGTCTCCCGGGCGCGGACGGAGTGCTTGATCGTCACCCACAGTCCTCTAAAAACCTCGCCCAGCATGGTCTCTCCTCAATCAGCCGTATCGCGGGAGCAGACCCCCCGCCCCGCGGCTCAGGAATCCATCAAGTAAATGAAAACCGCCGTCACCACTACGTTCAGTATCGAGAGCGGAAGGAGTACCTTCCAGCCGAACGCCATTAACTGATCGTAGCGAAGACGGGGGCTCGACGCGCGCAGCCACATGAAAAAGAACATGAACGCGATGATTTTTATCAGGAACCACAGCACCGGCGGCAGGAGCGGGCCTCGCCAGCCGCCTAGGAAAAACGTCGCCGCCACCGCCGAGAGCGTGATCATGTTGCAGTACTCGGCGAGAAAATAAACCGCGAAGTTCATGCTCGAGTACTCGGTGTGAAAACCGCCGGTGAGCTCGCTCTCGGCCTCGGGCAAATCGAAGGGCGTCCGGTTCGTCTCGGCAAGCATGCAAACGACAAACAAAATGAAGCCCAGCGGCTGAAGAAAGATAAAGGGATAGTCCACCTGCCCGGCGACGATGTCCTTGAGGCTCAGCGAGCCGGAGATCATCACCACCCCGAGCAGGGACATGCCCAGCGAGAGTTCGTAGCTGATGAGCTGGGCCGATGCGCGAAGCCCCCCTATCAGGGGATACTTGCTGTTCGAAGCCCACGCGCCGAGCACCACACCGTAAATGCCGATCCCGCTCAGCGCGAATATATAGAGGATGCCGACGTTCACATCGGCCACCACCAGGTCGATTTTGTGCCCGAACAAGGTGACGGCATCGCCGAAGGGAACCACCGCGAAGGCCGCGAGGGCGGGAATCAGCGTGAGGGCCGGGGCGATGAAAAATACGAACTTGTCCGCCTGGCTCGGGACCACCGTCTCCTTGAACATCAGTTTGATCCCGTCCGCGATGGGCTGGAGCAGCCCGGCCGGGCCCACGCGGTTGGGGCCGTAGCGCACCTGAACGAGAGCGAAGACGCGCCGCTCCATCCAGCTCATATAGGCCGCTATCAGGAGCAGCGCCCCGAAGGCGGCGACAACTTTGATGATAATGATGGCAAGCCAGGCCATTACGCCCCCACCGTTTCTTTCTCGGCGGGCGAGACGCGAACCGTCGCCCCGCCGCGGTTGAGTAGAGCGCCGGGAAAGGCCTCGGGGGCCTGCGCCACGCCCACCGGAAGAGATTCGTCCACCCGGGCGGGCAGGCGGATCGTCTCGCCGCCCAGCTCTACTGCGACCTCCATGCCCTCGGAGACGCCCAGCCTTCCGGCATCGGTGGGCGAGAGGCGAAGAGCGGCCCCCGGCTTGCCGGAGAGGTGATGCGCCGACGCGATCAACGCGCCAGAGAGCCAAATCGTGGGAGCGAGTATCAACTGAAGCCCGTCCACGGGGGCGGACACCAGCGCGTGCTCCACGGCCCGGCAAGCGCCCACCGGCACCCGCCCGAGGCGGGCCCCGCCCTCCGGCATCCGTCCGAAGGCGGGCGCGTAGTCCTCGGCGAGGAGCCGCACCTCGGCCTGAATCGCGGAGGCGCCCTGGGCCTTCAGGGGGCGCCCCATGAGCCGGGCGATCTCGGCGATGACCCGCGAGGCCTCCCGGACCTCCGGGCCGCCCGGCTTCACCGAACGCCTGAGCCGCTGAACGCGCCGCTCCATATTCGTCACCGTACCCTCCTCCTCGTAGAGCGTCAGCGCGGGGAGCACCACATCGGCGAACTCCAAGCCCGCGCTACGGTGGGAGGCGTGAACCACGACGAACTCCGCCCGATCGAGGGCGCGCCGCGCCAGATCGCCGTTGGGGTGCTCCGCGAGCGGGTCACACCCAAAGAGGTAAAGCCCGCGAATTTCTCCCTCGGCGGCGGCCACGAGGATGTCGTCCGTCCCGAGGCCGGAAGACGCCGGCGCCTCCCTGCCCCACACACCAGCCACGGCCTGGCGGGCGGCGTCACTGGCCGCATCCCCGCCGCCCGGAAGAAGCACGGGGTGAAGACCCATGTCGAGCGCCCCCTGGAGATTGGGCGCGCCCGAGGCGAAGAGAACCTCGGCGCCCAGCATCAGCGCGATGTTCACGGCCTCGACCGCCGCCGCCCCGTCCCCGATTCCGGGACCCACGACCACGGCCACGCCGCCCTCCTCCGGGCGGAGCGCCCCGGCCGCCGCAGCCAGGCCGCCGGCATCGATGCCCGACTCCCGGCACAGAGCGTCCGTGTCGGCCCCCTCAAGCGCTTTTTGGTAGTCACCCGCACCACCACCTCTTGGAGCGGCACCCGCGTCGAGGAGGGTGCTGGCCAGCGCGGTGAGCGCGCGGGCCTCCTCGCCCGGCAGCGGGTTGAGGTGGTGCATCCGCCCGAGGACGCGCAGATCGATCCGCCTCGGGTGAAGGCTGACGATGCTGGCCCCGACGCGGTGGGCCTTGCGGGCCTGGAGGGCCAGGATCGGATGCTCCTCGAAAGGATCGCTGCCCACGAGCAGGATCGCCCTCGCGCCGGCGAGGCCGGTCAGGGAGCCGAAGCCGCCCGCCGCGCCAAGCCCCTTTCGCTGGGCTTCGGTCTGGGCCGCGTCGCGTGGATGAAGCCGGCAGTCGATATTGTTGGCGCCCAGAACCGACCTGAAAAGCGCACCGAACTGGTAGGCGGCCTCGTTCGTCGAGCGCGCGCCGCCCAGCCCCGCCAGTGCCGCGCCGCCGCTCTCCGAGCGGATGCCGTCCAGGCGGGAGGCAACCAGCGAGAGCGCCTCGTCCCAGCCGGTGGGGCGAAGCTCACCCCCTTCGCGGATCATGGGACCGTCGATGCGCTCTGTACTCCCGGCGCCGCTCCAGCCCCACCGGGCCACGTTGCAGATCCAGGTATCGTTCACCTCCTCGTTCTCCCCGGCGGTGACGCGCATGATCTCATTTTCCCGGTTCCAGACCCGCTGGCTGCAGCCCACGCTGCAGTGGGTGCAGGGTCCCTCGACATCCTTCATCTCCCAGACCCGGGAGGTGAAGCGGTACTTGTTGTCGGTGAGGGCGCCCACCGGGCAGATATCAATGACGTTGCCCGAGACGATGCTCGTCAGGGGAAGATCCTGGAAAATCCCCACCTCGGTCCGGTCCCCCCGGCCGGCCCAGCCGAACTCGCCTCCCCCGTCGATCTCGCCGGAGAAGCGGATGCACCGGGTGCAGTGAACGCACCGGTTCATCTGGGGCTTGATATATGGGCTGATTTCTTTTTCGGGATAGAGGCGGCGCAGCTCGTGCGTCCGGCTGATCGCCTTGCCGAAGGCCATGGTCTGATCCTGCAGGGGGCACTCGCCTCCCTGATCGCAGACGGGGCAATCCAGTGGATGGTTCTTGAGCAGGAACTCGAAGACGGTCTCCTGGGCCTCCTTGACGCGGGCGTTCGCCGATTCGACCACCATTCCCTCCCCCGCCTTCATCGCGCAGGAGGGCTGGAGCTTGGGGAGGCCGTTGCCGTTGCCCAGGTCCACGATCTCCACCAGGCAGGCGCGGCACTGACCCACCACGGAGAGATTTTTGTGGTAGCAAAAGTGGGGGATGTCCACCCCGGCGCGCAACGCGGCGCCGAGGACGCTCTCGCCCTTTTGCGCCTTCAACTCCCGCCCGTTCAGGGTAAACGTGATTTCAGCGTCAGGCATCGACTCGCCTCAAAAAAACCGCCCCGCTCAAGCGGGATACGGGCTCCCGAGCGGGCAGCGCCCGCCCTCGATATGCGCCTCGAACTCGCTCCGGAACTTTTTCGCGAACGCGCCGAACATCATCGCGCAGGCGTCCGAGAGAACGCAGATGGTGTTTCCTCTCATGTTGACATCGATCGACTCGAGCGTCCCCAAATCGTCGGGGACACCCCGGCCGTTCTCCAGCCGCGAAAAAATCCCGGCTACCCAGCCCGTCCCCTCCCGGCAGACAGAGCACTGCCCGCAGGATTCTTCCTCAAAGAACAGGGCCAGCCGATGGGCCGCCTGGACCATGCACGTCGTCTCGTCCATCACGATCACCCCGCCGCTTCCGCCCATGCTCCCGACCCGGGCCAGGGCGTCGAAATCCATCCGGACCTTGTCCTCGCGGATCTCCTTCGCGGTCAGCACCGGTGCGCTCGCTCCGCCGGGGATCACCGCCTTGAGCGCTTTTCCGCCGCGCATTCCGCCGCAGTGCCCGTCGATGATCTCCTCGAGGGTGAGCCCGAGGGGAAGCTCGTAGAGACCGGGCTTTTCCACGTGGCCCGAAACGCAGTACATCCGGGTGCCCGTGTTCTTCTCGTCGATCCCGATGCCGGCGAACCAATCCGCGCCCCGCTCGATGATGTGCGAAAGGTTCGAGATCGTCTCGACGTTGTTCACCACGGTAGGCCGGCCATAGAGCCCGACAATCGCCGGGAACGGCGGCTTCAGGCGCGGGTGGCCGCGCTTTCCCTCGAGGGATTCGAGCAGCCCCGTCTCCTCGCCGCAGATATAGGCCCCGGCGCCCATGTGGGTGTAGATGTCGCAGGAGAACCCGCTGCCCAGGATGTTCTCCCCGATGTAGCCCGCCTCGTAGGCCTCGGCCAGCGCCTTGTTGACCGATCGCGCCGGGGCGTCGAACTCGCCCCGGATGAAGATATAGGCCTTCTCGATTCCCACCGCGTAGCAGGCGATGAGGATGCCCTCGATGAGCTGGTGGGGATCGCGGAGCATGAGCTCGCGGTCCTTGAAGGTGCCGGGCTCGCCCTCGTCGGCGTTGACCGCGAGGTACTTGGGCCCGTCCATGTCGGGCACGAAGCTCCACTTGAGCCCGCAGGGGAAGCCCGCGCCGCCGCGCCCGCGAAGGCCGGAGGCCTTGACGATTTCGATGACATCCTTCGGGCCGGTCTGACCGAAAATCTTGCGGATGGCCCGGTAGCCGCCCGAGGCTTCGTAGCCGCCGATATCCGCCGCCCCGGCGTCGCCGAAGCGGGCCGAGACGATCTTCTCGGTGACCAGTGCGTCCAGACGCAGATTCATTCGCGCAGTCTCTCCCTAGCCTTCCGCTTTTCCAGCCACATTGGCGGTCCCATCGCCGGCCGCCGCCGCCTCGGCAGCGGCAGCTGGCGGCGGGGCCACCTCGTCCGCGCCGACGGGGGGCACATACTCGCCCTTCTCCAGGGCCGAGATAATCCCGTCGATCATTTCGGGCGTTGCGCACTCGAAATAATCCACGTTGATCTGAACGCAGGGCCCCCCTCCGCAGGCGCCCAGGCACTCGACCCTCTCGAGGGAGAATTTTCCGTCCGCCCGCGTCTCGCCCGCCCTGATTCCGAGCCGCTCCTCGATCCGCCTGAGGAGAGCGCCCGAACCCATCAGGTTGCACGAGAGATTGCTGCAAAGCTGGAAATGATACTCCCCGATGGGATGGGTCTTGAGCATGCTGTAAAAGCTCACCACCCCCCAGACATCCATCGCCGAGATTTCGAATATACCGGCGACGTGCTGCATCACGGCGCTCGAGATGTAGCCGTTTTGCTTTTGCGCGAGCTGAAGCGCCGGGATGAGGGCCGAGCGCTTCACCGGGTATTTTTCGACGATCCGGTCGAACTCGGCCCGGACCTCGGGCGCGAACTCGAAGCTTTCCTCTTTCCCGGAATGTGGAAACCGCTCTATCGACAAACCCTGCTCCCCGGGAAACCGGCCGCCTAGCGGTCGATCTCTCCCAAAACGATGTCCACGCTTCCAAGCGCGGCCACCACGTCGCCAAACATCCCGCCCTTCACCATCTCCGCCATCGAAAAGAGATTTGAAAAGCTCGGGGCGCGGACTTTCACTTTATAAGGGCTGGGGCTTCCGTCGCTGATGATGTAGTAGCCGATTTCCCCGCGCGGGGACTCGATGACCTGATACACCTCGCCGGCGGGAACCTGGTAGCCCTCGGTGAATATCTTGAAATGATGAATCAGCGCTTCCATGTCGGTGGAGAGCCGCTCCTTGGGCGGGGGGACCACCTTGGGATCGTCCGCCATGAGCAGTCCCTCGGGCATCCCCTCGATCGCCTGGATGGCGATTTCGCGCGACTCGCGCATCTCGGCGATGCGCACGAGGTAGCGGTCGTAGATGTCGCCGGCCTCGCCGAGGGGGACGCCGAAATCGAACTCCTCGTAGGCGAGGTAGGGCTCTTTTTTCCGGATGTCGTAGTCCACTCCACAGGCGCGGAGGAGCGGCCCCGTCACGCCGTGGGCGAGGGCTTTATCCGCCGAAATCGCGCCGACCCCCCGGGTGCGGCCCCTGAAAATCGGATTGTCCGTGAGGAGTTCCTCGTAGTCGTCCATCTTGGCGGGAAATTCGTCCAGAAACCTCCGGCAGTCGGCATGGAACGCGGGGTAGGGTTCGCGGGAGACTCCCCCGACGCGGAAGTAGCTCGTCATCATCCGCACCCCCGCGACCTTTTCGAAAATCTTGAGGAGAGTCTCGCGCTCCCTGAAGCAGTAGAGAAACACCGTCATCGCCCCGAGGTCGAGGGCGTGGGTACCCAGCCAGACGAGGTGGCTCTGGATCCGCGTCAACTCGGCCAGGAGCACGCGCAGATAGCTACACCGCCGCGTGATTTCCAGGTCGAGAAGCCGCTCGACCGCGAGGACGAAACCCAGGTTGTTCGACATGGGCGCGAGGTAGTCCATGCGGTCGGTCATGGGGAGTGCCTTATTGTAGGTCCTCTCCTCCATGGTCTTTTCGATGCCGGTGTGGAGATAGCCGATATCGGGGCGGCAGGCGAGCACCATTTCGCCCTCGAGCTCGAGCCGCACGCGGAGGACGCCGTGGGTGCTCGGGTGCTGCGGACCCATGTTGAGGGTCATCGTCTCGGTGCGAATGGGGCCGAGAATATCCCGGTGCGGTGCGGCGGCCTGTCCGGCCTCGGAACTCATCATGCGCTCCTGTCGGGGGCGCCCCGCCTACGGGGCGGCTACTCCCTCGCCTCCGGCTTGCCGGCGGGCGTATCCCGGAAGGAAAACGCCACCGCCTCGGAGGAAATATCGAAATCTTTTCTGTGGGGATAGCCCTCTAAACCTTCGGGGGTGAGGATCCGTTCGAGTTGCTCGTTTCCGTCAAACACTATCCCGAGGAGGTCGTAGGCCTCGCTCTCGTGCGGGGCCGCGCCGGGCCAGACCCCACTTACGCTCGGGAGGCGGGGCTCCAGATCGTCCTCGCAGGGCACCTCCAGGCGAATCCGCCGGGCCCGCGCCGGATCGAGGAGTGAATAAGTCGCCTTGAACCGGTAGGGAACCGGAAGCTCGAGGCAGTCCACCCCGGCGACGAAGCTCAACATCGCGAATCCGTGCTCGTCGCGGAGAAACCTCGCCGCCTCCTCCAGCGAGGCGGGCGCAATCTCGACGGAGAGCTGGCCCCGGTGAAGCCGGGCGGCCCGCACCCCGCCACCGATCCGGTCCCGGAGCGCCCGAAGAACCTCGTCGCTCTCTCCGGGGCTCTCCTCGCTATCTGTCGTTAACTCGGTCTCATCCGGCACGATTCATCCTCTTACCAAGGCGGTCCCGGAGCGGGCGGCCTGGGGGTGACATCCCATGGATTACCCCGCCGGAGCAAAGCCTTGTGAAATAAAGTACAAGCATCTACCCCAAAATATCCGCACCGGTGCGGCTCCGGACGCTCCGCGCGATCAGGCGGAGGCTGCTCCGGACCTTTCCGGGTAAAGTCCCTCGGATTCGATTTTCTTCTGAAGCTTGAGAATTCCATCGAGGAGGGTTTCCGGGCGCGGCGGACAGCCGGGCACGTAAATATCCACGGGCACCACCTCGTCCACCCCCTGGACCAGGGCGTAATTGTTGAAAACCCCTCCGGTCGAAGCGCAGGCGCCCATCGAAATCACCCATTTAGGCTCTGGCATCTGGTCGTAAATCTGCCTGAGAACCGGGGCCATCTTCCGCGAGACGCGACCCGCCACGATCATCAGGTCCGACTGGCGCGGGGAGGCGCGAAACACCTCGGCCCCGAACCGCGCGATATCGTACTTGCTCGCCGAGGTGGACATCATCTCGATGGCGCAGCAGGCGAGGCCGAAAAGCGCGGGCCAGAGGCTGTTTCTACGGGCCCACTTGATCACATCGGCGGCCCGGCCGAGCACGACCTGGCCCTCGAGCTTTTCTTCTAGTCCCATTCCAGCGCTCCCCGTCTCCACTCGTAAACCAGGCTGGCCACGAGAAGGAACATGAAGGGCATGATCGCGGCGAGGGCGTAGCCCCCCAGCTCCCGCAACACAACCGCCCAGGGAAAGAGGAAGATGGTCTCGACGTCGAACACGATAAAGAGCATCGCCACGAGGAAGAATTTCACCGAAACCCGCCCGCGCGCGCTCGTCTCGGGGACGATTCCGCACTCGTAGGGCGCGTTTTTCTCGGGTGTGGGGCGTCTTTTGCCGAAAAAGAAGGACATCCCCAGGCTCACGGCGGTGAATCCCACCGCCAAAGCGAGAAGGAGGAATATCGGCAAGTATTCCTGGGGCACGGCAAGACCTCGATGAGATCGCTTTGTTTTTTTTTAAAACCGCCAATTCGTTCGGAGCTTCACCACCAGGGCAATATAAGGAGAGCCGCCGGAGGTGTCAAGAAATCAACCCCTCGAAAACCCGCATCGGGCGGCGCCGCCTCACTCGCCCATCTCACCCGGACGGACGGCCTTAAATCTTCTTGCGCTTGTCCGCCAGGGCGCTCTCGATAATTTCGATGTAGCGCGCCGTGCTCCTCGAATGCGGGAGGAGCCTGATCGTTTTCTTGAAGGCGTCGAGGGCGCCCTCGAAATCCTTGAGGCCGAGATAGTTGAGCCCCATCCCCGAGAAAGCGCCGAAATGATAGGGATTGAGCTCGACCACCTTGATGCAGTCGGCGATCGACTCGCGGTAGCGCCGGACCATCCACAGCGCCGTCGCCCGCTTGTTCCAGCCCTCGGCGTAGCCGGGCCTTCGCCGGATGATCTCGGAAAAGACATCGACCGCCTCGGCGGGGTGGCCCCCGTTCATCAGCTCTACGCCCCGGCCCATGATTGCGTCTATCTCCGGGTCGCCCGATCGCATCCAGATTTTCCAGAGGGATTGATACGCCGCCTCCCGGACCCGGACCTCGGAGTCCGCCAGAAGCGACGCGAGCGAGGGCGTGTCTTTCATCACCCCCGCCCGGCCGAGCGCGAGCGCGGCCTCGTAGCGCTCGGCGGCGATTTTACTCTTGAGGCGGGAGCGGATTTCTTGCTGTGCGATGGCTGACGTGGCCGAAGCCGCCGTCCAGAACATCGCGGCGGCGAGCGCTGCGCACAAAAACCGGCCCGCGCCATGGGATGGTGCGCGGCTGGTCATATTCATCTCCTTGATGGCCCGACCTTTAATGGATCACCCTGTTTTTTTCGAAATATTGCTGGTGATACTCCTCGGCCCGGTAAAAGGCGGCGGCGGGCGTGATCTCGGTGACGGCGGGGCCCGGGAGCTTGCCCGAGGCCTCGAGGGCTTCCTTCGATGAGACGGCGGCGGCTTCCTGCGCGGGGGTGTGGAAATATATCGCCGAGCGGTACTGGGTGCCCACGTCCGGGCCCTGGCGGTTCAGCGTCGTCGGGTCGTGGATTCGCCAGAGCACCTCGAGCAACTCATCGTAGGAGACGGCGGCGGGGTCGAAATCGATCTCGACGACCTCGGCGTGGCCCGTCCGGCCGGAGCACACCTCCCGGTAAGTCGGGTTATCGGTGTGCCCGCCCGCGTAGCCCACCGCCGTCGAGGTCACCCCCACCACCTTCCGGAAAGCCGCCTCGACCCCCCAAAAACACCCCGCCCCGAAAGTCGCTTTTTCCATTCCTCCGCTCCCTGAAAACCCGGTATGCCGGGTTAGTAGTTCCCCCCAAAAACCGCCGCCTCAAGCCTCGAGTCCTCCACCACACAGAAGGATAGAACATCCCGCCCGCCAGGCCAATAAAAAAAGACCCGCCCCCCCGGCTGAGGGGCCGGAGGGGCGGGCGGTGGGTCGATTTCGATGATCGGTTAATTGGTTGAGGAGTAGCTGCCCCCCTGCCAGTCGTCAATCCCGGTTACGCTACGTAATTTTCCCCCGCTCACGGTGGAGTATTGGCCGCTGGCCGTGTTGGTATTGCCTCCGCTGACGGTGGATTCATAGTAACTGGCCGTGTTGTTCCAGCCCCCGGTCACGCTAGAATAATACCCACTGGCCGTATTCTCTTTCCCCCCGCTAACAGTTGCATAATCACCGGTGGCGCTACCCATATGCCCTCCACAGATACTTGAGTCTTCACCGCTGGCAGTTCCCTGTTCCCCTCCGCTGATACTGGATGTAACGCCACTGGCTGTGTTGCCCTGACCTCCACTCACGCTGGAATAATAAGCGCTGGCGGTGTTGGATGAGCCCCCGCTCACACTGGCGCTGACACTGCTGGCGGTGTTGCCGTCGTTGTTCGACGCCACGCCCCCGCCTCCACTCACGCTGGAATAATCCCCGCTGGCAAGGTTGCCGTCGGCTGAGTTCACGCCACCCCCTCCGCTCACGCTGGAGTAGGTGCCGCTGGCGGTGTTGAAGCGGCCTGCGCTGACGCTGGCACTCAGACCAAGCGTCGCGCTGTTCGGGTTGGCCGGGTCGCCCGCTCTGTTGGATTCGCCTCCGCTCACGCTGGTGTACCGGCCCAGGGCCTCGTTGTCATAACCCCCGCTAACGCTGGAATAGTCCGCGCTGGCGGTATTGGTTCTTCCCCCGCTCACGCTGGAATAGTCCGCGCTTGCGACGTTGCCGTCGGGTGTGTTGGCGCCTCCGCCTCCGCTCACGCTGGAGGCATATGCGGAGGCCGTATTGTGCATACCTCCGATCACGCTGGAGCCCATTCCAGTGGCGTTGTTGAACAATCCCCCGCTCACGCTGGAGTGTTCATTGGTTGATTCGTTGTCGAATCCACCGGAAACACTGGCGGCCCTTCCGTCCGCCACATTCCTCATGCCTCCGCTGACGCTGGCCGTGTTCACCTTGCCCCCGCTCACGGTGGCGGCAATGCCGCTGACGGTGTTCTCCTCGCCCGCGACGAGGCCGCCGTAGCTCGAATAGTTATGTTTCTGGCCGACGATGAGGTTGTGCGAGCCGACCCGGCTTGGCGATGCGGGCGCTTCGTTGTAGCCCACCACCAAATTCCCAGTGCCGTTGACGGTCCCGCTTGTGGTTCCCGAGCCGCTGCGCAGGTGGAGGTTGCAGCCGGTGATGATGAAGTGGGGGCCGGCGAGGCCGTTGATGGTCCCCGTCACCTTGGTCACGCACGAGAGCAGGCTCTCGAGGGCGGCGAGACGCTGCTCGACTGTGGCCCCGAGGGCCGCCGCCGGGAGCATGAACATCAGAGCCATGACTACCGGGACAATCAGGTGAGAAATTCGTTTTCGCATGAAGATTCTCCTTTGCCTGGGTGGGTGAGCGGCCCCGCCAAAAAGCGCCCGGGGCCAGGGTCAAGAAAAACGGAAACGAATTACCGGATAATTGAATCAAATACCCGTATTTATTGCCGCAATTTTCCCCCGGAACATATCCACGAATTATTCATCAATATTGAAATCAATAGAGGAGGTTTTAAGAGGTGCCCATTATTATATTTAATCATTATTATGAATTTCGCCAATAATAATTAATGGCGCATTTGTGCCTGCGTTACTTTTTGGACTCTAAGCTCTTAATAGATAAAGACCGGAGGAGCGGGGAGAAGGGGCGATCTTCCCCTCACGGGATTTCTATTCGAGGTTCCTGCTTGAGATATCTGTTTGCGGTATTTTTCTTGCGGTTTTTACTTGAAGTTCCTACCCGACGAAAAGGACGAGGACGACCACCCCGGCCAGGATGATCGCCGCGCCGATGGAGATTTCCCCGATACGCTCGCGCTCGCCGAAAAGAACGTAGCCTATCAGCAGGGCGAAGAGGATCTCGGTCTGCTTGACCGCCTCGACGTAGGAGGAGAGCTGGACCCGGTAGGCCTCCCCCTGGGTGAGGTTCGTCAGGGCGGCGAAGAGCCCGAGCGAGACGAAGCTCTTCCAGAGGCGCGGAATCTGGGCGAAATGTTGGCGCGAGTTTTTCAGCGCGAAGGGCAGGACGCAAAGTGTCGCGGCAACGTAGGTCCCGAGGGTGGCGAAGGGGACGCTTGAATTGACGATCGCCCATTTGAAGGTGACCACCGAGGGGGCGTACATGACGGCCGAGAGGAGGGCGAAGCGCTGGCCCCGGTCGGTGAAGAGGACGCGGATCGGCTCCCAGGGCGATATCCTCGCCCGCGAGATGTTGAGGAAATAGACCCCGGCGAGGGTGACGCCGATCCCGGCGAGGCCCGCCGCCGTGGGCGCCTCGCCCAGGGTGAAAAACGAGACCAGGACGAGCCAGATGAGCGAGGTCCGCCAGAGCGGGATGACCACCGAGATGTTTCCGTAAAGGAGCGCCTTCGAGAGGCACAGCGTCGCCACCGTCTGGCTGAACCCGAAAAGAAAGCAGGCCCAGTAGAAGTCCGGCCGGACCTCGGGCACGCCGGTTAAAATGACCGCCACGCCCGCGAAGGGAAGCAGAAAAAAGAAGCGCCCGAATACGTTGATGTATTCGTCGAGCTCGTGGCCGAGACGCTTCATCACGGCGTTGCGCGACGCCTGAAGCAGACCCGCCGCCAGGGAGAGGGATATCCAGTACATTTCCGGCGCGCCCCCGCGAAAAAAAACCGGCGGGGGCCTTCCTGACACCCGCCGGAGGCTTGTGCTATCTTCGGTGGCGAAAGTATCTCATACGGTCGACCGCTTTTCTATTAAACGCGGGCACCGGGCATACAACGGGAGCGCCGGGCGCCGACCCGGAGAGAGGCGATACATGACCAGGGACGATGTTTTCGTCTTAGGCAACGCAGTGCGGATGCACTGCCGCCCGGACGGGAAGATTGCCCACCCGCTCCAAGAGAAGCGCATCGAACCCGGCCTTCTCGAAAAATCCGCTTAGTGACCCAAACGCCCTCACCCGAAGCGCACGGCGAGGTCCGTCCCGGCCTCTGGTACGGCTGGGTGATCCTCGGGACGGTGTTTATCGTCATGCTAACCCTCATCGGCACGCGCACCTCGTTCGGCGTTTTCTTCAAGGGGCTCTCGGCGGAGTTCGGCTGGTCGCGCGCCGAGACCTCGGGCGCGTTTTCGATGGGCATGCTCGGCTTCGCCTTCAGCGCGCCCTTCGTCGGCTGGATACTGGACAAGTGGAGCATCCGCTGGACGATGGCGCTGGGGGTGTCTCTCTTCGGCGCGGGGATGCTCATGGGATTTTTCGTGAGCGCTCTTTGGCATATCTACCTGATGTATTTCATCC
The DNA here is from genome assembly GCA_030922375.1 of bacterium. Classification (GTDB taxonomy): domain Bacteria; phylum UBA8248; class UBA8248; order UBA8248; family UBA8248; genus UBA8248. Next base: position 39,146 of record JAVEPB010000079.1, read on the forward strand.
TCTCGCTGGGCTTCGGGGGAGCGACCCACCTTCCGCAAATTCAGGTCCTCTCGAACTGGTTCGTCCGCCGGCGCGGGCTCGCCCTCGGGCTGACTTCCTCGGCGCAGGGAATCGCCTTCACGACGAGCGTCCTCACCTCGGCGCTCATCGCCGGGCTCGGCTGGCGCCTCACCTATCTGGTCTTCGGCTGTGTGATTCTCCTGGGGACGCTTCCGCTGGCCGCCCTGCTTCTGCGGGACCGGCCCCGGGAAAAAGGGACGGTCGCCGACGCTCCCTTTCTCGGCGCAGAAGACCTCGGCCCGGAGGAGCCCGACGCGATGTCCGCGACCGAGAGTTCCGCCCACAGTGAAGACGCGGCGCAGGTCGGGTTTCCCGCAGACCTGATCTTCTCGCTCAGATTCTTTTTACTGTTCGGCCTGTTCGCCGCCATCGCCTACAATTACACCACCCTCGTGGTTCACCTCGTTCCCCTTGCGACGGACAACGGCTTCTCCACGGCGGAGGGCGCGGCTATCTTCACCCTCTTCGGGGTCTCGGTTTTCGCGGGAAATCTGGCGAGCAGCATATCGGACAAATACGGGCGAACCGGCACCTATATCACCGGCGCGATGCTGGGGGCGGGGGCCACGCTTCTGCTCGCCGGGGTCGCCGGCGCGGCGGCGGGGACCCAAATCGTTCTCGGGGCGGGCTTTTCGGGGTTCGCGCTGGGCTTGGTGCGCCCGACCATCGTCGCCATGCTCACCGATCATTTCGCCGGACCCGGCATTGGCCGGGTGAACGGAACCATGATGATGCTCTTCGCTCTCACGGGCGCGGGAGGCCCGCTGGCCGCGGGCTATCTGTTCGACCGCCTCGGCGGCTATCTCGAGGCGATGCTCCTGATCGCGGGGATATTTGTCCTGAGCTGCCTTTTCGCCGCCGCGCTGGGGCGGATGAAACCGCTCCACGAGGAGGAAACCTAGATGGCCGGCTCCCTCGAGGCGCGGATGAAGCCTCGTCTCTGGTACGGCTGGGTGGTGCTGGCGGCCCTATTCGCAGTCATGGCCACCCTGATCGGGGCGAGAAACTCGCTCGGCTTTTTCTTCAAGGAGATGGCGGGCGAGTTCGGCTGGAACCGCGCCGAGATCTCCGCCGCCTACTCGGCGGGGATGATCGCCCAGGGGCTCACCTCCCCGCTGGCCGGCTGGATGGGCGACCGGTGGAATCTGAGGTGGACGATATCGGCGGGCGCTCTCGCCGCTGGGGTGGCCCTCCTGCTCGGGTACTTCATCCGGAGTCTCTGGCATCTTTATTTGATGTACGCCCTCCTCTCGGCGGGCTTCACGATGGCCACCTATGTCCCCCAGGTGCACATCCTCTCGAACTGGTTCCGCAAGCGGCGCGGCCTGGCGATGGGCATCTCCACCTCGGCCCAGGGGTTCGCCACCGTGCTGACCCTGGCGATGCCCCCTCTTTTCGGCCTCTTCGGTTGGCGGGGCAGCTACATCGCCCTGGCCCTCTTCATGATTTTCATCATCTTCCCGATATCGGCGGGGCTTTTAAGAGACGACCCCGCGGAGAAGGACACTGTGCCGGACGCGCCCTTCCTCGCCATGGACGAGCGCATGGCCCTCGCCGCGCGGCGGACGATCACGCTGCCGATGGAGGCGCCCGCCCCGCCGGGCGTCTGGGAGCGTATTTTCTCGCTGCGCTTTTTCCTGCTCGCAGGAATCTACGGCCTGAATGCCTTTATTTTCGTCGGCACCGTGGTCCACCTCGTCCCCCACGCGACGGACCAGGGCTTCACCCTCCGCGAGGGGGGGGTGATCTTTTTGCTCTGGGGCGCGTTCATCATGGCGGGAAATTTCGCGAGCGGCGCATCCGACCGGATCGGGCGGACTCCCACCTACCTGACCGGCGCGGCCCTCGGGGCGGGAGCGGCGATCGCGCTGGGGCTCTTCGGGGAGGGGACCTCGCCGGCGGTGTTTTACTGGGCGTCGGCGGCCGCGGGCTTCGCGAACGGGTTGATTCGCCCGACGATCTCGGCCCTGGCGGCGGACCATTTCGAGGGCCCCGGCTTCGGGAAGATGAACGGGGCGGTGATGATGATCTTCAGCGCCTTCGGGGCTGCGGGCGCCTGGTCCACCGGGGCGCTCTACGACGCTTCGGGAAGCTACCTCGGCGCGTTTCTGCTGATGGCCGCGATCTTCGTCCTGGGTGGCCTCCTGGCCATCGTGCTGGAGCGGATGCAACCGGCGCGGAGGGAGTGAGGAAATAAAACGGCGGGGAAGCCCTCGCCTCCCCGCCGGTGAATATCTCGCACGAAAAATCTGCCGCCTCGCCTATCCGGCCTCCCCTGCCCGGCTGGTTACCTAACAGGGGCCAGAGTTTTCCTGAGGAAACCTAAAGCTTATAGAGCTTCTTCGCGTTGCCGGTGAGGATTTTCTCCTGGTCGGCTGTGGACAGCCGCGAGAGGCCGGGGATTTCCTTCGCCGGCTGGTGGTAGCCCATGTCGGCCGGATAATCCGTCCCGTAGAGTATCCGGTCGGCGCCCAGGGTTTTGACGGCGTACTCGAAGGCGTCGGCGTTGTGGATGATGGTGTCGTAATAAAATTTCCCGAAGTACTGATCGGGCTCGCTCGCGCCTCGCACCTTGGGCTCCTCGCGCTCGCCGTAGCCGTGCTGCCAGCGACCCCTGATCCAGGGCACGAAGCCGCCCACGTGGGAGAGATAGAACTTGATGTCCGGGAAGCGGTCGAGGACGCCGCCGAAGATGAGGCTCGCGGCGGCGACGGTGGTGTCGAGCGGATTGCCGATGAAGTTGCGCAGGTAATAGTCCCCGAGCCGCTCGGGGGCGGCCGCCTGACCCTGCGGGTGGATGAAGATGGGCAGGTCGAGCGAGACAGCCTTCTCCCAGAAAACGTCAAGATCCGGATCGTCGAGGTTGCCCCCGGAGACGTTCCCGGCGATCTGGACCCCGATGTGGCCGTTGTTGACGGCGCGCTCGAGCTCGTCGGCCGCCGCTTCCGGGTCCTGGAGGGGGACCTGGGCCATGCATGAAAACCGGTCGGGGTGGCTCTTCGCCAGCGCCGAGAGGCCGTCGTTGATCGAGGCCGAGATATCTTTGTTCAGTCCGGCGTCGATGGCGTAGAGGGTCATGAACGGGGAGACCGAGAGGACCTGGCGCTCCACTCCCATCCGCTCCATCGCCTCGAGGCGGATGCCCACGTCGTAGTAGGGCTCGTTGAGCTTGTTCCGGAACTCGCGGTCCTTGCCGAAAATGGTGGCCCGGAAGGCCATCCACTCCTGTTCGCCCTCGCTGACAATCCTGGCCGCCTCGCCCAGGCGGCCTTTACGGAGGTCCGCGAGAAAATCCCCGGGCAGGATATGCGTATGCGGATCGATGGCCATCGGGTTCTCCTTTCGCCGGGCCGCAACCTCAAACCTCGGGGCCTCAGAATTTGAGGCCCTGGACCTAAAAATCTCAGACCTTGAGGCCTCAGACCTTGAGCTTGTAGAGCTTCTTCACGTTGTCGAAGAGCATCTTTTTCTGATCTTTCTTCGAGAACTTCGAGAGGCCGGGAATCTTCCCCGCCTTCTTCAGGTAGCCCATGTCGAAAGGATAGTCGGTCCCGTAGAGGATGCGGTTCACCCCCAGCGACTTGACGGCGTACTCGAAGGCGCCGGCGTTGTGGATGATCGTGTCGTAGTAGAATTTTTTGTAGTAGTTCTCGGGCGCCTTCGCCTTGTTCACCTTGGGCTCGAGGCGCTCGCCGTAGCCGTGCTGCCAGCGGCCCCGGATCCAGGGCACGAAACCGCCCGTGTGCGAGAGCAGGAACTTGATCTTCGGGAACCGGTCGAAGACCCCGCCGAAGATGAGGCTCGCGGCGGCGACGGTGGTGTCGAGCGGGTTGCCGATGAAGTTGCGCAGGTAATAATCCTTGAGCCGGTCGTTCACCCCCATGACGTCGATCGGGTGAATAAAAATGGGCACGTCGAGCTTTTGCGCCATCCGCCAGACCGGGTCGAGCTTCCTGTCGTCGAGGTTGGTCCCGGCGACGTTCGAGCCGATCTGGGCGCCCAGGTGGCCCGCCTTGACGGCCCGCTGGAGCTCCTTGGCCGCCGCCTTCGGGTCCTGGAGGGGTATCTGGGCCATGCACCGGAACTTGTCCGGGCGCTCCCCGGCGATCTTGAGCAGCGCCTCGTTCAGCGAGGCCGATAGCTCGCGGTTGAGCCCCTTGTCGAGCGCGTAGTAGGTCATCGGCGGGACCACGGAGAGAATCTGAATGTCCACGTCCTGTTTTTTCATCCCCTTAAGGCGCAGGCCCACGTCGTAGGTCTCCTTCGGCAACGGGTTCTTGTGGACCCGCTCCTTGCCCAGAATCTTCGTCCGCGTGACGAGCAGCTCCCAGGGCTTGCCCTTCTCTATCGTCACCGCCCGGCCGAAACGTTTCTTGCGGACATCCTCGATAAAACTCTCCGGCGAGATATGGGCATGGGGATCGATAATCATTTGGCTCTCCTTGAAAAGGCGAAAAATGATCCGGCGCGGCGGGCCGCCCGGAATTCGGTTGTCAACGAAGAAGGTAATTATCACCCATCCGGCCCGCCCCCGCCAGCGTTGAGCCACTTTTCGTTCTCACGCCCGCCGTTCGGGCCGGCGTCCAACTTCAGCCTCCCCGTCTCAAGTCTCAAACCTCCCGCATCCGGAGCCGAGGAAGTGCAAGGAAAAAGAGCTAAAGGAAGCCCAAGCGTGCCGATTCGAGACGGAGCCATTTTGAGGTGAAGTCGTTTCGAGTGAAATCGTTTCGAGGCGGGGGCGTCAAAAATGCGGCGTTTTTACCCGCACGCCGGGGAAACCAAGGCATTTTGCCGCACTGGCAAGACCCCTGGCTTTTCGCCGCTCCCGAAAACCTCACCCCCACACCCTCCAAACAACCGCTTATCAAGTGTTTCGCCGGGCAGGCCTTTTCCGGCCTCCCCATCCCTTTTTTATGTCCAATGTGGCATCTATTTTGCTTTATACAGGAGCAGGAGTTGGGAAGTGGGTTGGGCGCATAATACAGAATCTCTCTGACCTGTCGAGCTTACAGCCCTTCGCTTCTCCGTTATAGGCCAGCCCCCCGGGGCTGGCCTTACCAATTTCGGGAGAGGGGGGGGGAAAGGAAAGATGTTTCTCGCGGGCATAGGCTATTGTTGGGGCTGATTATCGTAATGGCGCTGCTTTGAGGAATATTTCTTAATGGGAGCGATGCCCCCAAACAGGCTCGAACCACTGGGCCGTCCACTCTAGGAAAAACTTCGACCAACCTTGCGGACACACCGAAGAAGGTCATCAATAAAAGAAGCCCCATGCCGTGCAGCGTCCCCCGAAAAAAAAGGAAGCCTGGAAGCTCATCGACGATCTCGCGGACCCTTGCAGCGGGGGATGAACCCTCCCGGCATAGGGCCACTACCTCTTTTTCATTGTTCCGGGGCTCAACCTACAATCCCGCCTTTTTTTCTGGGCCTTTGGGACCTTCCGGCGAGCGAAACCGCTCCGGGGCCTTTGAGAGTCCATTCCGGCCGTCACCACTTTCCACAATCCGTGCGATAATGGGTTTTTCGCTTCCCTACTCGCTGGTGGCATTTTGCTCGATTCAATTCATCCCAGCCTGTTGGCGCTGCTATCCGCGCTCAACATCTCGATAGCGCGAACCCTCTACCGGAACGTGCTGCTTCGCCTCGGCGCCGGCACGACGGCGCTGGCCTCGGGCTCGATCTCGCTCATTCTCATCTGGAGCTATTACTTTTTTACGGACCGAGTGGAGCGCTGGCCTATTCAGGGCGTTGCCTGGTTCATGATCATCGGAGTGCTAGGAGGCGTGGGCGGACGCTATCTCCATTTTTTCTCGATGAAAGAACTCGGCCTCGCCCGGACGGCGATCATACTTCAGACCAGCATCATCTGGTCGACGGCGATGGCCATCGTCCTGCTGGGCGAGCGTATGAACCTGGCAATCGGGGCGGGGACGGTGGCGATCATGATCGGCTCCATTCTCCTGGTCCACAAGGAAGAATCGGGCCCCAAGAAGATTCCCTTGGGCTACTACCTCATCCCGGTGGTGGCGGCGTTTCTGCTGGGGTTATCCCATTTACTTCGCAAATACGGCTATGCCTGGATCGACTCGGCGCCGCTCGGCATGAGCATTTCCAACACTGTCTCGGTCATGACGATGATCGTCATCATGCCCTTCACGGACGAGCGTTTGCCCGAATCCTGGGGCCGGCGACCCTTGTTTTTCATCGTGGTGGGAGCACTGTTCAACGCCTTGGCCGCCCTGTTCTTCTGGACAGCCATCCAACGGGGAGAACTCGTGCAGGTGGTCCCCGTATCCCGGATCTCGGTCCTCTTGATGATCTTCACCTCCTGGCTGTTTTACCGAAAATTGGAAAGGATAAACGCCCAGGTCGTGTACGGGGGACTGCTATCGGTCACCGGGGTGTCTTTGGTCGTCTGGGGAAAATGAGGCGCCGGGCGCCCGAACCCCTTGAATGACTCCGCGCGGCGGGGGGAAGCAACTGTTCTGAATTTTTTTGTTTTCCTAAAGGAGAATCATGATGAAGACTTTTGCCGCAACGTTGCTATTCATTCCGCTTACTATTCTCCCGGCGGCTCTCCTGGCCGGGGCGGCCCAGATGCCCATCATCGACGCGCACAGCCAGGTGGATCACGAAGTCGATCTCGAGGATGTGATCAAGCTGATGGACAAGGGCGGCGTTTCGCGCACGATCCTGTCTACGCGAGGGAGGGTATCGCCAAAGAAGCTGGTCGCGTTCGCCGATCGTCATCCAGGCCGGATCACCCCTGGCCTTCGGACGAAGGGCTTTGCCTACATTGCCAACCGACCGAAGTACTACCGGATGCTTAAAATGCAGCTGAGGCTTCCCCAGTTCGGCGCGCTGGCCGAGGTGCTCCTTTACCACGCGCAAAAAGGGGATCTGGCGCCCGAGATTTCGGTCCTCCCCGAAGAGCCCCAGGCGAAAGCGGCGCTTGAGATCGCCCTGGAGCGGAAATGGCCCTTTATCGCGCATATTGAATTCGCCGCCGCTCAATTCGACCGCGATGAGTTCATGAAAAAGTTCGAGGCCATGGCCGCCGCACATCCAAAACATCCCTTCCCGCTGATCCACATGGGTCAGCTCCCCGCCGATGACGTGGCCCGCCTGATCGGAGCGCACCCCAACGTTTTCTTTATGACCTCATGGTCCAACCCGGTGGCGATTAGCGCAGCGCCGGGTCAGCCATGGATGAATCTGTTCAAAGGCTGGCGGCTCGCTCCGCGGTGGAAGAAACTCATCATCCGGCACCCGGATCGCTTCATCCTGGCATTCGACAACGTGTTTGCGGATCACTGGGGAGACTTTTATCTGGACGAAATTGCGGTTTGGCGAAAAGTGCTGGCCGAACTTCCGCCCGCCGTGGCGCACGCCCTGGCCCACCGGAACGCGGAACGCGTTTGGCGGCTGCCCCCCGCGAAGTTACCGGCGAAATAGGGGAAAGCCACCCCACGCCCGCCCCGCACATCGCAGCGGCAAAGTCGAACTTGAGCCCACGCGAAGAACCGAAAGACGATAACAGCGAAAAAACAGGAGGCATTGCACCTCATAAAAAAAGAGAAAACCGCCGGAATTGAGAGTGAACGGTGCGAAATCAGGGCAGGAGCCTTGTTTGCCGCCTGATTCCGGGTTAAAAAAAAGCGGCGGAAAAAACTAACGGGCGAGACATAAAGCATTTTCGTCATTTCGCGTGCAAGGGGGATAGCCCATGCCGAAGAAATTCACCGTAGCGGTGGTGCAGGATAGTTCCGTTGTCTTCGACAGAAAGAAAACCGTCAAAAAGATCGCGCGGCTCACCGCCGAGGCGTCGAAAACGGGGGCCAAGCTCGTTTTGTTTCCCGAGGCGTTCGTCTCCGGTTATCCCACGGGGCTCGACTTCGGGGCCCGGATGGGGAGCCGCTCCCCCGAGGGAATGGAGGATTTCCGGCGCTATCATGAGAGCGCGCTCGATCTGGCGGGGCCCGACAGCGCCGCCATCGGCGCCGCCGCCCGGGAGAACGACCTCCACCTCGTCGTGGGCGTCATCGAGCGGGACGGCGGAACGCTCTACTGCACGGCGTGTTTCTGGGGGCCGGACGGCCAACTCATCGGCAAGCACCGCAAGCTGATGCCGACCGCGATGGAGCGCCTGGTCTGGGGCTACGGCGACGGCTCCACGCTGACGGTGGCCGACACCCCGCTGGGCCGGCTCGGCGCGGTCATCTGCTGGGAGAATTACATGCCGCTCCTGCGGACGGCCATGTACTCAAAAGGCGTCCAGATCTATCTCGCCCCGACAGCTGACAGCCGCGACACCTGGCTGCCCACCATGCAGCACGTCGCGCGGGAGGGCGGCTGTTTCGTCCTGTCCACCTGCCAGTATCTCACGCGCGGCGACTGCCCCGAGGATTACAACGCCTTCCAGGGAGACGACCCCGAGACCGTCCTGATGCGCGGGGGCAGCTCCATCGTCTCCCCGACCGGCGAGGTCCTCGCCGGACCCAATTTCGAGGGGCCCGCCATCCTCTCGGCGGAGATCGACCTCGACGAAATCGTTCGCGCCAAGTACGCCTTCGACGTGGTGGGCCATTACGCCCGCCCCGACGTATTCCGCCTTCATGTCAACGGGCGGCCCGCTCCTCCCGTGGTTCACACGGCGGGCGCTCCTTGGGAAGCGGATCCCGACGGCGAGGATCAGGGCGAAAGGGGCTGAGGCGCGCCGGCCAAGGTCCGGCCCTCCCGGGGGCCGGCTGTGTCCCGAACCGGGTCAGAGCGCCGAACTGGGCCAGAGTGGAAACGGATCGCACGGCGTTCACTGGGTAATTTCTGTCAACACGAAAAGGAAGGGGATTCTCATATGATCGGGAAACGGTTGCTTGCCTGGGCGGCGGTGGCGGGATTCGCGGCAGTGGTATGCGTGGCGGCTACGCCCGGCGCCTCGAACGCCTCGGGCGACGAAATGGTCTACATCTCCAACAGCGACGACGACTCGGTGACCGTCATCGACCGCAAGAGCCGGAAGCCGGTTCGAACCTTCCCCGTAGGGGATCATCCACACCACATGCTTCACAGCATCGACGGAGAGTTTATCTACGTCGGAAACACCCACAGCGACGATATTACGGTGGTGGACCTTCACACCCATCTCCCGGTCCGCACCATTCCGAACATTTACGACCCCTACAATCTCGTTTACGACCCCACCCGGCGCTTCATGGTGACGGCCTGCACCCGGGACCTGTTCGTCGAGGTCTACGACGCCAAAACCCTCAAAAAACTCCATCGCGTCCAGACCGGGAAGGAGCCAAACCATCTGGCCTTCAACGAGAGCGGTTCGATCATGTTCGTCACGAACGAAAAGTCGCAGACGGTTTCCGCCGTCGATACCAAGACCTGGAAGGTGAAAAAACAGATCACCGTCGGCACCCGGCCCGTGGACATCCATCTCGGCCCCCACAAGAAAGAGGCCTTCGTCGCGATTTACGGCGAAGGGAAGGTGGCGGTCATTGATGTCGAGACCCTGGAGCTGAAAGAGAAGTTCGAAACCGGAAAATCGGCCCACGGTCTGGCCCTCACCCCGGACGGAAAAACGCTGTTCGTTTCGAACCGCAACGCCGACACCGTTTCCGTGGTGGACCCCGCGAGCCGCGCCATAAAGAAGCAGATCCCCGTTCCCGGTGGGCCGGATATGATGTCCGTCACCCCGGACGGCAGCGAGCTCTGGGTGACCAGCCGCTACCGGAACTACGTCCACGTGATTGACGCGCGCTCGTTTCGTGTCCTCGCCCGCATCAAGACCGGCGCCGCCCCCCACGGCGTTACATTCTCCTGGGCGGCGGGCCACCATTAGGCCCGGCGGCTTCCGCCTTCACGTCAACGAGCGGCCCGTGGTTCACGCGGCGGGCGCTCCGCGGGAGACAAGACCCCGGCGGCGAGCCCGATTCTCTTTTCGCGGAGGGAAAGTTCATGGTCAAGATGCGCACTTCGACGGCCATCGCAAAATTTCTTGAAAAAGCGGGGACCGAATATTTCTTCGGCTATGTGGGTCACGGGAACTGGGCCCTTCTCGATGCCCTGGCCTCCGAGACGAAGATCAAGGGCATACGGTCGCGTTGCGAGGACCATGCCATGCACATGGCCGATTGCTACTTCCGCATGCGGCGCGGCGGGCCGATCCCCGTCGTGTGCACGACAGGCGGGCCGGGCGCGACCAACATCGTGGGCCCTCTCGCGGAGGCCTTTTACGAGGACTCGGCCATGATCGTCCTCGTGGGAGCGGGTCCTTCGCAGTGGTTCGACCGGGGCGGGATTCAGGAGAGTTACCGCTACGGGCCGGAGGAGTGGGTGCAAATCGTCAAGCCCATCTCCAAGAAGGCCTTCATGGTGAACCGTCCGGATACGGCGCTCGAGATGTTCGTCCGGGCGTATAAAACCGCTTGCACCGGAAGGCCGGGGCCCGTGGTGGTCCAGGTCCCCTTCGACATCCAGAACACCGAGACCGAAGTGCTCGACATCCCCGATCCGGGCCAATGGGCCCACTTCCATCCTTCGGGCCCGGACGTGGAAGGCGTGCGGCGCGCGGCGGATATTATCACCAAGAGCGAGAGACCCTTCGCCCTGGTGAGCACGGGGCTCTTGAACGCGGGGGGATACGAAGAGCTCCTCGAGTTCGCCGAGAGTTTTCAGGTCCCGGTCGGGACCACCTTCGCGGGCAAGGGCGCCTTTCCGGAGGACCACCCCCTCTACGTCGGCATTCCCGGGCGCTTCGGAGACGAGCACGGGGTCCAGACGGCCCGGAACTGCGACACGCTCCTCTCCATCGGGAACCGCTTCACCGACCTCACCACCTCGGGCTGGACCTTGTACGACATCCCCGAAAAGACCAGGCTCATTCAGATTGATCTGGACCCCGAGGAGATCGCCCGGGTCTACCCCGCCGAAGTCGCGATCGTCTCGGACCCGCGCCTCGCCCTGAGGGCGCTAACCGAGGAGTTGAAGGAGCGGCGCTTCAAGGGCTCGGGCGGCGGCTCCTGGATGCGCCAGATCAACGGCTGGCGCGAGGAGTGGCGGGCCAAGGTGGCCCATATGCGGGAGGACGACTCTTCGCCTCTCCACTACGCGAGGCTCTACCATGAGGCGGGAGAAGCCGTCCGGGAGGTGGACCCCGAGACCTCGATTCTCATCGACACGGGCGCCAGCCTCTGTTTCGCGCCCTCGTTTCTGAAGGCGCCCTCGCGGAACATCAGCACCAACAACGATCATTTCATCCGCATGGGCTGGAGCGTGCCCGGGCTCATCGGAGCCAAGCTCGCCAACCCCGCTCACCCGGCCATCGCCTTCGTGGGCGACGGGTCCTTCATGATGACGGGAACCTCCATCGCGACCGCGGTCGAGTACGGCATCCCCGCCGTCTGGGTCGTGCTCAACAACCGGTCGGTCCAGTTCGAGCGGCGGATGAAGAATTTCTATGGGAAGGAGGTTTTCTGCGATTACAAGATCGAGGCAACCGGCGAGCTCTGGAACCCCGACTTCGTGAAGATGGCGGAGTCGCTGGGCGTGGAAGGCATGAAGCTCGAGAAGCCGGGAGACATCAGGCCGGTTCTCAAGAAGGCCCTCGAGGCCGGAAGGCCCGTCGTGGTGGACGCCGAAATCGACATCGAGATCGAGCCCTATAACCCCATGCCCTTCGCCTATACCGCCGACTTTTACGACAGGGGGCTCCAGAAGCCGCCGTTTTAGGCCCGGCGAATTAACCTCGGGCGCCCCGCCGTGGTCGGTGAACCCGGCCCTTGGGACATAGACCCTCACCGTGTCCATGCCGGATGAAAGGTTTTAAAGCCGAATTCCCATAGGGAGTGGTACAACTGTAGGAGGTAGGTCACTGCCCGGTGGCGGCTCCGAAAAACGCCCGCCAAAATGAAAAAAGGGGCTTCGGTAAATGAATCGGCCTCAAAGACCGATCAGGAAGCTTCAGGGAAGATGGAAGAAAAACCCCCGCGGCTTCCGCACCTGGCTGGCGCCACGGTTGAGGAGAATCAAACCGGAGGGTTTTTGGGGCTGGACATCGGCCTTCTCACTTTTGGCGCTGTGGTTTTTTTTCCTGATCGACCTGCTGCTCTGGTACGTGCGCGCCAGCGGCGACTTTTCCTCGAAACTCAATTTCGCGAGCCATCTCTGGCTCTATATCTCTTGCGCTGGGGTGATCTCGGGGCTGGTGGGGAAACACTCACCCTGGATTCAGAGGTATGTGCCCACCGCCTGGCTGCTTCTCTCGCTCGTCTTAAACCACGGAAGCCGGATGCTTCCGGGAGGAACCCTTCCTCCGGCCAGGGGGCCGGTCCTCCGCGTCTTGACGCTCAACCTGAGCCAGGAGATCCACCGCCGCCCGGCGGCGATCGACTACCTCAAGAGAATGCGAAGGGCCGATCTAATTTTCCTTCAGGAAGTGCGTGGGAATGAAAAGAAGGGGGACCGCCCACGGCTGCTGGCTGAAATAGGCAGTCGGTATCCGCATTCGATCTGGCATGAGGGTCCGATCCTGGGAGGCTTTCAGTTCGGTCTTGGGCCGTTCGCCATCCGCCCCCTCATCGAACCGGGGATGGTTTTTTCTGGCGAGCCGGGATATCCGAGTCCCACCGCGAGAACGATGGTGCTGGGCGTC
>JAVEPB010000080.1 GCA_030922375.1 bacterium
GATGGTCGCGTGGATGGTGGCCCGCTTCGGGAGCGACGATCAAAAGCGGGATTGGCTCCCGAAGCTGGCCTCGGGAGAGATGCGCACCGGAATCGGCATCACCGAGTCGGGCGGGGGCTCGGACGTCGCCGCGCTTCGCACAACGGCCCGCCGCGAGGGAAACGAATACGTCGTCAACGGTTCGAAAATGTTCGTCACCAACAGCGAGCACGCCACCCACTTCGGCGTCATGGTGCGGACGAACCCTTCCGCCGACAAGCCCCACCGCGGCATCAGCTGTCTGATGATGGATCGCGAGTTGGGAGGCCTTCAGGTGAGTCGCCACCTCGACAAGCTTGGCTATAAAGGCATCCGGACCGGGGAGCTTGTTTTCGAGGAGTGCCGGGTGCCAGCGCCTTGTCTCGTCGGGGAGGAAAATCGGGGCTTCCAGCAACTCATGGCCACCCTCGAGTTGGGCCGCATCCAGGTGGCCGCGCGCGCGCTTGGGCTGCACCGGGCCTGCTTCGAGGCCTCGGTCAAATACGCCCAGCAGAGACATACGATGGGCAAGCCCATCGCGGAGCATCAGGCCGTCCAGATCAAGCTGGCGGACATGGCCACCGCGCTCGATGCGGCCCGGCAGCTCACCTACCGCGCCGCCGCCATGAAGGACAGCGGCGAGCGTTGCGACCTCGAGGCGGGAATGGCCAAGCTTTTCGCCACCGACGCCGCTCAGAGGGCCTCGGAGATGGCCATCCACATTCACGGCGGCTACGGCTACATCAAGGAGTTACCGATCGAGCGCTACTACCGCGACGCGATACTCCTTCAGGTGGGGGAGGGCGCCAACGATATCCAGCGTGTCGTCATCGCCCGGCGGCTGGTGGAAAAATATCCAGCGGACTAGTCCGGCGGATAACATCTGCGCCTCAAGAAGAGGGAAAAATGGCGGTGGGAGAAAATATGGACAGAGCGATATGGGCAATTTTCTACGATCTGCCCGAGGAGGGCAGGGAAGCGTATCTCGAGTGGTTCCATGGGGTGCACATCCCTGAAAAGCTCGCCCGCCCGGGCTATCGGTGGGCCGCGCACTACGAGGTCGTTCATCCCGGAAAAGCTTTCGAGAAGGTGCTCGGCCGCCTGGGCCGGGAGGAGGACCCGGCCCTCGCCTCCGGGGCGGGGTTCATCGCCCTCTTCGGGGGCGAGACCACCCGCACCTTTTTCGACCCGAGCCCCGCTCAGCTCAAGGAGGGTCAAAGTGCGGAGACGCGCGAGATGGTCTCGCGGCGGATCACACCTCTCGGGCTGATTTATTGCGAAGAGTGGCGGGCCGAGGGTCCCGACGCCGGCGCGCGCGAGGGCGCGGACATTCTCTCGCCCGCGATTCAGATGGGCCGCTACGACGCCCGGGGAAACGACGAGGACCTCCAGACCTGGTACGCCCAGGAGAGAATGGCGGGAGTTGAACGGACTTTAGGGTGCGTCGGGGCGAGAAAGCTCCTCGCCTCGTCGGGGTCGCCGAGGCATTCGGTCCTTTACGAATATGTCTCCCTTGAGGCGCGCGAGGAAAACTATGTTTCTCTCGAGGAGACGGAATGGACCCACCGGGTTCACGGGTACCTTCTTCACCCACCGGGGTCGCCCTTGGTGGGTTCGCGCATCTGGCCCCCGAAGAAAATTTAATTCGAAGTTGCAGGGCGCTGAGGTAGTGAGCTAGAAGATGGGCTCGCGGCCAGGGCGATTTCGTCTCTGTCGCGTCCGGATATTCAGGGTTAGATTCGGATGAGGGATTCGAGAATTTCGTCGGATACCGTGACGATCCTGGCGTTGGCCTGGAATACTTGCTGCGCTAGAATCAGATCGACGAACTCTTCGCTCAGGTCTGTGTTGGATGATTCGAGGGATTCGGGAATGATTCTTCCCGCCCCCACCGTATCGGGGCTGACGATAACCGGCGCTCCGGACAGGTCCGTTTCATCGTAAAGATTACTCCCGATGGAGCTGAGGTCCGTTTGGGCCGGGAAGAGGGCGAGAGCCAGCCTTCCGATTAACTGAGTGTCTCCGTTCGTGAATGTCGCCCGAATATCCCCTTTTGTGTCAATCGAAATGGCGTCAAACTGGCCATTCCTGACACCGTCTACCGTAACCACCGCGATATCGAACCGGCTCCCGCCGTCCAATCCGAATTGCTGAACCCCGTCGTCTCCCGTTCCGGTGTCCGTGACGATGGAGCTTCCGAAATCGAAGGCGATGGCTTGATTCGCGGCAGGTGGCGTTCCCCCGACGAGCTCGGGCTCGAAGTTGAATACTCCGGTGCCGGCGGTTGTCGTTTCGGTATCGAGCTTCCCTTCGTTTGTGAACTTAATCAATCCGCTGGCCACCTCTTCGAACTGACCGTCTGCCGTGGAACCTGTAAGGTCAGAGCCATTCAAAGTGACATGCCATTCCCATAGGTTCTCGCCGGTCTTTCGCATGAACAGATTCGCCAGGTGTGTTCCACCGAGGCCGTCGTATATGTCGATTGCGGTGTTCGCGGTGCTCGTAGCGACAGCATTGGCGGGATCGAAAGCGCCGGTGCCGGTCTGGGCGATCCCGGTGCTGAACCCGGCGGTTTCGAACAGCGAGTTTAATTGTGCTGTCGCGGTTCCTGTCACGGTGGACTGGGTGGCGGTGACGGCGACGGTGGGGGTCGTCGCGTTGGAGGGCTGGTTGATTGTGCGCGCGCCTCCGGTCTGCGGTCCGCTGAGCTTGAATTTATCGAACGATCCATCGGCGTTGTAGGTGACCTTTACTCCGGCAAGAACGTTGGATTGGGATGTAATCGACTTTTCAATCTTAAATGCCAACTCCGCTCCCGTGTAGTTTCCGGCCGCCACCGTGCGGTGACGGGGGCGCCGTCGATCGTCGCCGTCAGGGTGTCGTTCACGAGGGTCACGACATTGAACGCTACGCCAACGTCGCTGATTTCAGATCCCCCGCCCGAGATGGGAGTTGAGTCAACCGCGAGGAACCCCAGGAGCCCCGAGGCGGTTGAAGCCGCGTTGCCGTGGCGGAGGGTCAGCGTATTGGGGTTGCCGCTTTTGCTTTTGATGGTGAACTTGTCGCTAGATTGTTCGTAGGTAACGTCATAGGTGTCGCTGATTCCGTTAGCTGTGTTTTGAGTCTCAATGGCGGTTTTGACCGCGGTGGCGAGAGCGGCGCCGCTAACCGGGGCGCCCGAGGTCAGGCCACCGTCGGCTATCAGGTTGGCCGACAAGAGGCCCGAGGCCCCGCTTTCGAACTGGAGGATGTTGTTCGCGCCCGCGCCCGTGTCCGTGACGACGAAACTATCCCGGACGGCGGCCGAGGAGAACGAACCGGCGGTTCCGAGGATCGGGGACTTGGCGTCCAGGACGCCCTTGATTAGGATATTGCTGGTGGGTTTGCCGATGGATGTACCCGCACCGAGGACCATGTCGCCGATGACAGTCGTATCGACGACGCCGGTGGCGTCTACGCCGAACGCCTGGACCTTGCGCTCAGTTCCTACGTGAATCAGGGTGCGCGTGCTGTCCAGCCGGAACGAACCGTCGCGGGTGTAGGATTTTTTCACCCCGGTCGGGTCTATCGGATCCGAGAGTATGAAGAAACCCGAACCCTCGATAGCGGAATCCAGGGGCTCTTCGGTGGGTTTCGCGGTTCCCTGGGTGATCATTTTCTGGACGATAATCTGGCCGGCGCCGTTTCCGACCTGATTTTCGCCCTGCATATCGAGGGTTCCCTCCAGGGTGGCATAGAAGGCCTCAGAGGTGGTCGCGCGGCTCCGCTTGAAGCCGGGGGTATTGGCGTTGGCGATGTTGTTTCCGACGACCTGGATCGTTTGGGCGGCATTCCTGAGTGAGGATGCGCCTGTCGATAGTCCGGGAAAAACGCCCATCGTGTGTTCCTTCCCAATCCGAACAACCCGGAGAAGGGGGTATCCGCCCCGTGGTTAGACGCGGATTTCCCCTCGCGGCGCGAATTTTCATCCGCGTCTCAATTTCTCTGGAAAGAATAAAGCAAGGGCCGTGCCGTAAACGAGAAAAGATTTAACTTGTTAAATAACAAACAGTTGAAAGGGTGCGGCACCGGGGTTGGGCCCGCCGCAATCGAAGCCGAAATCGAAAATTTCGCCCTATCGGGGAAAAATTTTCCCAATCGGCCGGGCCCGAACTCCACCCCGGTTCAGCCGTCGGGCCGCCGGTTCAGCCGGCGGGCAGCCAGGCTTAGCTGGCTGCCACCTCGGAAGCCATGTCCCCGAGCCCCAGGCGGGTGAGGGTTTCAGCGGTGGGGATGCCGTTTTCGTCCCAGCCCCGGATCGCGTAGTACTCGTCCTTCATGGATTCGAGTTCCTCGGGCGGACAGTGCATCCCCTTGTGGGGTCCCTCGGGAATGGGCTCGTGCATCACGCGGTGGGGGAGCATGTCGCGGGTCCGATCCACGCCCTCGCGGACCTGGAAGGCGCGCTCCAGGTTGCAAATGCGCTCGCCGGCGGCCTCAAGCTCTTCAGGGGTGGTGTCCCATCCCGTCACGAGGTTGAGCATATTCGAGAAATTCTCATTAATCGTTCCGCCGTAGCCGCGTTCGGAGGTGAAGCGGCACTGGGTGAGCGAGTCGCCCAGCGCCGTGTAGTTCTGGGAGTGAACGGCGAACTCGGCCTTGCCCTCGGTGACTGTGTTGTCGTGATCGGGGCCGTACTGGAGGGTTGGGCGGGTGTCGTGATGGCTTCCGCCCCGGGTGCCGGTGGCATATCCGATGGACATTCCCTTGAGAGCCCGGGCGCTGTGGGCGGGCAGTTCGAGTCCCCTGGAGGCGTAGAGGAGATTTGGGGCCTCGCCGCCGATCTCATCGGCCAGGCGCTGTCCGCCCTCGGCGAGATTCGCCCCGAAACCACGCCTGTGGGCCATGTCTTCGATGAGGCCCAGCATCGTGTCCGGGTCTCCCCAGGCAAGGTCGCGCCCGGTGTCCGATTTTGTGAGCAGACCGCGCTGGAAGCACTCGTAGGCGAGCGAGAGGGTGACGCCGGCCGAGATGGTGTCCATGCCGAGCTCGTCGCAGAGTTGATTCGCGCGAAGCAGGGCGCCGGGGTCGTCGATGCCGAGCATGGTGCCCAGGGAGAAGATCGATTCGTACTCGGGCATCTTCCATTTGAGGCCGTCCCACTTGCCTCCTTTCATGAGATAGTCCTTGCCGCAGGCGACGGCGCATTTCAGGCAGGTGGTGTCCTTGTCGAGATAATTTTCGAGCATGACCTCGCCGCTGATTGGCTCGCAGCTGTCGAAAATCTCCTGCTGGAGGTTTTTCGTTCCGAGCGCGCCCATTTTGTTGATCATGTTGACAAGGATGGGAGTGCCGTACTTGTTCAGGGCGGCGGTGCCGTTCCGGAGGCCCTCGGCGGTCTCGTTGACGAACGCGCGAAGACCCTTGGGGTCGGCTGCGGCCGTCTTGGCCTTTCCGCTGAGGGCGATGGCCTTGACGTTCTTCGAGCCGAGGACGGCGGCCATACCGCCGCGTCCAGCGATGCCGTCGCGGCTTTTTCGCCAGATGTGGGCGGGGGAAGCGAAGCGGACCATGTTCTCGCCGGCCGGGCCGATGGCGAGGATGTCGGCGCTGCCCTCGCGCTCGCAGATGTCGTCACAAGTCTCGCTGATCCATTTTCCGGTGAGGTCGGAAGCATCACGGATTTCGACGCCGCTCTCAGTGACCGCCAGGTAGACGAGGGAGTCGGCCTTGCCGTGGAGGACAAGGAGATCGTGTCCCGTGCGCTTGAGGGTGATGGGCCAGGAGCCACCGAAAGTGCTGTCGAAGAAGAGACCCGTGAGCGGGCTTTTCGAGCCGATGCAGGCCCGGCTCGCGCTGGGCACGGCGGTGTCGGTGTAGGGCCCCACTCCGATACAGATAACGTTTTCGGGCGAAAGAGGGTCGGTGCCCTGCTTTACTGTTTCCCAGATGGTCTTGGCGGCGAAGCCGTTTCCGCCGATGAAGGTCCTCGCAAAGTCGTCGCCGAACTCCTCGACACGGCTTTTCCTCGAGGTCAGATCGATGTGCAGAATTCTACCCTGGTGCCCGAACATGGAATTCCCTCATGGAATGGGTTGTCGGAATGGCCGGAGCCTTAGCGGCCACCGGGAGTGTACCCCATTTGTTCTCCGAAGGGGAGCCGGGTCTATCGCGGAACCTCGAGACTCCGGAAGCCCTCCGCGCACTCGATGCCGCCCCCCTCTCCGTTGGCCCTGGCCCACTCGCGCATCTGGGGGATGAGCTTCTCGATGTCGTCGATCTGGCTTTTGTGGCAGGCAAGAGCCTTCATCTTGAGATCGAAGGTCTCGGCGATGTCGAACCAGGTGTCCAGGGTGCCGCGCCCGCCGAAAAAGGCCTCCTTGGGGGAGAAAGGCTCAAGACCCTCTTCGATTAGTTCGGGAAAAAAATTCTCGTTCCCCGCGGCGGGGTAGAGCGCATCGAAGGCCGCCTGGGCGACTGCGCGGTGGTCGCTGTGGTACCCGTAAAAACTGTCGTAGGCGTCCTTTGCCGGGTCGTCCGAAATGACGAGGTCGGGTTTCGCTTGCCGCATCATTCGTACGAGGTCGCGCCTGAGGGCGAGGGTGTTGGCAAGCTCGCCGTCTGGGTGGCGGAGGAAGTGAACCGCCCGCACCCCCACGACCTCGGCGGCGGCGCGTTGCTCGCTCTCCCTGATGTCCCATCGTTCCTCATAGGAGAGGTGAGGGCCTTCAAAATTGCTGAATCCCTTTTCTCCGCTCGTACAAACGACATATTCGACGTGGCGTCCCTCTCGGCCCCAAAGAGCGGCCGAGCCGGCGATGCGAAAATCGAGATCGTCGGGGTGAGCGGCGATAGCGAGAATTTTTTCGTGTTCCATCCTGGGATCTCCGTGGCAGGCCCGGAGCGGAGTGTCCGCCGGGTAAACAGGCGATTTATATAGCAGGAGGCGCCGCGCTCGCCAAGGGGCCGAGGTGCAGGATGGGGAAATGGCTGGTATTTTGGTTTCGTTGGATCGATTTTGGTTAAAAGCGGTCGAATTTATTGTCCTTTATTGCGATAAGGAGAAATACAGATGGCGAGGATCAGCCTGATAGACGACGAAGCGAAAGGCCCCCACGAACCCCACTTCGAGCGCTCACGCCGGCTCTGGGGAACGGTGCCCAGCTTCTATCGCGTCCTGGCCCACTCGCCCGAGGCGCTGGAACACATCATCGGCCTGGGGAGGACGCTTCGGGGCAGGTGGCGCGGCGAGCCGGAGCGTTTGCGGTTGATGCAGCTCGCCATACTGACTCCCAGCATCATGAATCAGTGCGTCATATGAACCGAGCACAACAAGGGGCTCGGTCGAGCCTCCGGCCTCACGGATGAGCACTTCGAGGCCCTCGCGGGGGATTGGGAGAAAAGCCCAGTATTCGACGAGAAAGAAAAATCGGTGATCCGCTGGGCGGCGGCGCTCACCGATAACAGCGCTCCGGGCGACGATGCCGCGTTCGATGCGCTGAAAGAAATTTTTGCCGAGCGGGAAATAGTCGAACTGACGCTGTTCACTTGCCTGTTCAACGCCTGGAACCGCCTTCAGGATGGTTTTCACAACCCGGTCGAGGCCAGTTCGGATCAGGTTCAATGGCAGGACTGGCGCGAGGAGAGGGACCTGTTGTCGTAATTTTCGCCGAGTTTCCGGCAATGCCCTCCCGGCTCGTTTCGTTGCGTTGTTAAGGGGGAAAGGTCATGGCGAAACCCAAGGTTTTCCTATGTGCCAGGTTGCCTGTGGCGGCCGAAGAGTTTCTCGCGGATCGAGCCCGGCTCGAGATACACAGGGGGAAGGGATATATCTCCCGGCGCGCTCTTATGCTCGCGGTCAGAACGGCGGAGGGATTGATCCCGACGGTGGCGAATCTGGTGGATTCGGAATTGATGGATGCGGCTCCGCGTCTTCGCGTCATCGCCAACTACGGGGTTGGTTATGACAACATCGACACCGACGCCGCCGCAGCGCGCGGTCTTCCGGTCACGAACACGCCGGGCGTTCTGACAGAGACCACTGCCGATCTGGCGTGGACGCTCGTCATGGCCTCGGCCCGGCGGGTGGGCGAGGGAGATCGGTTGGTGCGATCAGGGCGCTGGGAGGGCTGGCAACCCACTCAAATGCTTGGCCAGGATATTCACGGCAGAACCCTCGGAATTCTCGGTATGGGCCGCATTGGCGCCGCAATGGCCAGGAGAGCCCGGGGATTCGGCATGAAAATTCTTTACCATGATATTAAGCGTCTTTCGGTTAGGGCCGAACGCGTTGCGGGCATGCGGTACGCCTCTCTTCAGGGTCTCCTCAAACGCTCCGACTTTGTATCCGTCCACACCCCGTTGACCGGGAATACCCACCATCTCATCGGCGCCGGGGAGCTTCGGTTGATGAAGCCCACGGCGATTCTCGTCAATACGTCCCGGGGCCCCGTCGTTGACGAAAAAGCATTGGCGGCGGCACTCAAGGGCGGACGGATCGCCGCGGCGGGACTGGATGTTTTCGAGCGAGAGCCTGCCGTCGAGCCGGCCCTGAGGAAGCTGGAGAATGTGGTTCTCCTCCCCCATCTCGGTAGCGCATCGGTCGAGACGCGAACGGCGATGGGGCTACTCGCGGCAAAGAATTGCCTCGCCGCCCTCGCCGGGCGAAAGCCCCCGAATCTGGTCAATTCCGAGACTTGGCGGGGGAGGAGAAAGTAGATCGCAAGCAGGGAATTCCCTCGTTGGACTGGTCCTTCGGAGAGGTGGGGGATTCGTGCCAATTTGCGTCAATGTCTGATATACTTATTAGAATATTGCTTGATTGAGAGTGGTTGATTGAGAGTGGAGATGGAAATAATCCTAAGAAGGAATTAGAGAGAATGACTGATGAAAAGCGCGAATTCACCCGGTTTGATTATAAAGTCGGGAGTACCCACTCCGCCGCGGATTTTTTTGTCTCGATCCCCGAGCTCTCGGACGATCCGCTCCATCCGGAGGACTTCAGTACCGGGGGCTTTAAAATCAACTTGACGAAATGCCCGAGGATTGGTGATACATCGCCTTGCACAATCAATTTATACGACATCACGCTTTCGGGTCTGACCGGAACCGTGGTGCATGTTATAGAGAACCAGACCGATCCGCCCACATGGTCCGTAGGTCTTTCGATCAACGTTTCGGAAGATGAGCGCGACCATCTTGCCTCTCTGATGATGGCCTTCATCGCTGGGGAGGAAGAGTTGGCCTGAGTCCGGGGATCGGTCAGCCGGAGGATATCCTGGTCACTCAGTCTGCCTAACCTGAAGCCGGCTTTAGCTAAAAAAACCGGTCACGATAGCGCCTTATAAAATCTGGATGACTCAGTTCGTCTTGTTCTTGATGGCGAAGATGGCCAAGAGCGTTTGTAGTCCCTCCTCCCTAGGCAGAGTCCAGCGCGTTGAGAAGGCGAGCCTGGGGCGGCCCCTCCATCAGGTCGCCCAGTTGTTCGCGGAAATTCTTGTAATGCGGCATTTCGCGGTGAGCGTCGAGGGCGGTCTGATCACGCCAACATTCGAATAAGTGTATCGCGTTACTGCCGTCCTGGGGGGCATAGAGGTTATAGAGGATACACCCTTCCTCCGCGCGGGAGGGAGCGCACATTCCCCGGAGGAGGGCCTCGGCGCCTGTTTCTTTTCCGGCCTGGGGCGTGAGCGTTACGAATATGAAAACGCGGTCATCGGCCATTATAGATTCCCCTTTTTGATAAAAGAATTGGATTACCCGTCGAGCACACCGTTCCAGGCTTCGACGTTTTCGCTCTGCGCTTCGAGGAGGGCCGCGGTGTCTCCTTCGATGGTTATTTTATCGATGGTATCGCCCTGCTGGATCTTGTTCACGACCCGCTGGCCCTCGGTCACGCGGCCAAAGACGGTGTGTTTGCCGTCGAGCCAGCCGGTTTCGGCGTGGGTGATGAAAAACTGGGAGCCGTTTGTGCCGGGGCCAGCGTTAGCCATCGAGAGGACGCCGGGGCCGTCGTGGGTGAGTTTGGAGGTGCACTCGTCCTCGAAGGCGTAGCCGGGACCGCCGGTGCCCGTTCCGCTCGGGCAGCCTCCCTGAATCATGAAATTGTCGATCACCCGATGGAAGTTGAGGCCGTCGTAGTAGCCCCGCTGGGACAGGTTGACGAAATTCGCCACAGTCACAGGGGCGTGTTCCTCGTGCAGGTCGAGTTCAATATCGCCCTGGCTGGTCGTCATGGTTGCTTTTAAGGCCATCGTGTTGCTCCTTTTGGAAAAAAATCCTGAACCGCAATTTCCGGATTCGTTAGCGTCACACAGGGGTAAATTCGATGGGAGATTAGCAGATGAGAGCGGGAGAGGGAATGGGCGGCGCCGGCCCGGTGGTGGAATGAGAGGACGTAGGGTGAATTTTTCTGGCGCCTCGAGGGAAAGCATGGCTTGCGCCAATGTGCTAGAGTCCGGCCCGAAATGACCGACCTCCTGTTCAGCGGCATCCGGGACGAATATCTCGCCATCGCTTCTTCTGTTCTTTATGCAGGAACCCTCGTCAGCATCCGGCGCGGGATGTTGGGTGGAACCCCCCTTGCCGCCCTCCTGACGGTGAACTCGATTGTCGCGGCGGGTGGGCTCACCGCTGCGGCGCTCCGGGGAACGCTATTCACAACCGCTTTCGCGCCGCTCCTGTGGTTCGCCGTGGTCGGAGTTTTCGCCCAGGGGATAGGCACGCTCACCCATTACACGGGTATCGAGCGGATGGGGGTGAGCCGTTCGACCTCTATTCAATCTTCCTCGCCACTCTGGGGCATCGTTTTCGCTGTAATCGCGCTGGGCGAGCGCCCAGGGGTGGCCGTGGTGGCCGGTACGATGACCATCGTGGCCGGGGTGGCATTGCTCGCGTATCCTGAGGAGGATGACGGCGGGGGTGGATGGTTCCGGGGGGCGCTCGTATTTCCGGTGATCTCGTCGGTGGCTTATGCTTTTGTCCCGATTTTCGCCAAATTCGCCTTTATTCATCAGCAAACCCCACTGCTGGGGTTTGGGGTGGCGTTTACGGCGGGGACGCTCACCATGCTTGCCGGGCGGCGTTTACTACCAAGGGGCGGAAAGATAGAAGCCGATTTCAATAGCATGGCTTTCTTTGCCGGGGCGGGACTGCTGAACCTTGGCGGATCGATTTTATTTTGGAGCGCTCTGGTGACCGGGGATGTGATCATCATTCTCCCCATCAGCCGGCTCTACCCCTTATGGGTCTTGATTTTGAGTGTACTCTTCCTGGGGAGGCAGGAGAAAATTTCGATTCGGGTTGTCCTGGCTGGGGGGATGGTGGTGGTCGGCGGGGTGTTAGTTACTGTTTTTCAGTAGGAACACAGCGAAACCTAAAGTGATATCTAAGAGTTTAAGTCCAGGTTTTGCTAGAAACGCGAATTAACTATTAACATAAATATTATCAATATGTTATAGTCGATCAACGGGAAGTCAGTTAAGGTATGACGCTTTCCGGTTTCGGGTTGTGAGTGGAACCCGCTTTCGGTTCGCGGTCGGAGGACGCCGGGGGGTGTTTGAAAATCCAGCCGGTAGCTGGATGCCAGGCCGCCCGATTGCGGGCGAGGCCTTCGGGGCGGCTTCCCCCGATGCCCCTTGATAGGGAATGTATAAGATGAAGAAGGGTGGAGCGCGTCCGGAGCGGAGGCGATATCAGACTCCCCTGGTCGTGATTTTATCGGCTTGGTTGGGAGTGTCCCTCTTTGTCTGGTATTCGGCCAACGTCACTTTCAGCGTATTGTCGGTCAAGAAAAATCCGGGGATTTCGAAGAGGTTTTCAGCGACTCCGGAGGGCCCGAGGGAGCGGGTGCTCAGGCGCACGGCGGGGGAGGTCAATCGCGGGATGTTCCGTGGCTGGAACCGGGTCCAGCTCGCGGCGGGGGTACTGGTGCTTGGAATGATGATAATTGGCGGTCGGATTGAGGGTGGAGGTCGAGACCGGATGGAAATTTCTCTCGTTGTCGCCGTCCTGGCGATAGTGGTTTCCCATGTCTTCTGGCTGGGGCCGGGTATCGAGGAGACCGGAAAGGCCCTGGCCTCCGCCGGCACGTCCGGAGCGGCTTCCGCCGCTGCGAGGCGATTCGGCCTCTACCACGGGGTCTATGTCGTGAGCGATATGATCAAGGCCGGTCTGTTGGGAGGAATTCTGTGGTTTGTTTCACGTGGGGCTCGGCCCCCGGGTGAGGGTTAGCCCCCGGGCGGGGATGAAAAAATTCATGGAAGCAGATAGTCACCTATAAAAATAAAATTCAATTAGTTATGAGATGAATCCTCACCGGATTCACCAGGCCTGGGGAAGCGATGCCAATCAAGAGAGACCCCTCGGGGGGAAGGGCCGGAATTTGAGCGGAATTTCTATGAAATTCCTTACCGTTTCGGTTGTTTTCCAAGTACAATAGCGGTAATTCATGCCGCCTGCCTGCTCTACAGGGAACGTAATGATCTCGGTGATATCCCCCGCATGGGGGAGGATTTACCGTCCACCTATGGGACGCCGTCTGATATTCGGTCTAGCCGTATTCATCTCGGTTTTCCTCTTTGCCTCGCTCTCTGAGGCGATTTGTAAGCCCGGCCTTGTCCGCCGCGACGGGCGGTTTATGCCCGTGGCATGGAATTATGGCGGCCGGGGAGTTCCCGCAGTGGCCCCTCCAAAGGGGGAAAAAGTTGTCGGGCTGCGCTATCTGGCGCATTCGAGCTTTTTGATCACCGGGCCCGGAGGCGGAAGGGTTCTCACCGACCCCTATTGGAACAATCCACTGAATCCGGTTCCGAATGCCGTTTCGGTAAGCAATCTCCATGATACGCACGCCCAGACCGGCCCCTACGAGGGAAAAACGAAAATATTTTATGGGGCATCGATGGAAGGAAAGCCCATTACGGTGGACACCCTCATCCGGAAAATCAGGCTGTTTGCCTTTCCCCAGGTATACGGGGATTCGAAATCCCCTTTTGTCATCAACACGATATTTATTTTTCAGGCGGGGGGAATATGCATCGCCCATCTGGGCAACGCCCGGTTCGGCCCCTCGGAGGGCCAGATTCGGGCCCTGGGAAAGATACATGTCCTTTTGCTGCCGATTGATGGTTCGTTAACGGTTCCCCATGAAATCGGAGCGAAAATCGTGAAGCGCATTGGCCCGAACATTGTGATTCCGATGCATTATGCCGGTCCCGAACTCTCTGCCCAGTTTGCCGGGGCGATGAAAGTCGAGGGTTTCGACCGAGTGAAATGGGCGAAGTCGCCGGAGTTGAATCTATCGCTCAGGCGGCTCCCCCCTCCCACGCTTTTTATGGTTTTGCCCCCGGCGGAAAATGTCCCCTAATCGAATGTTGAGCCGCCGAAATTTCCTGCGCTGTGCCGCGGCTATCGCCACCAGTGTGGCTGCTTCTCGCGGAAAGGCGTGGGCCCAGGGCGAGGAGCCTTCCTCTTCACCAGGAATCGGCTCGCAGGTGCCTATGCCCGGCTTCATCCCCGGACATATCAGGTACCGGGGAGGGCGGTGGCAGGAGTATCCCACCGCGATGGCTTCGCTACTCGAAGAGGTTCGGAAACGGACGAGTATCACCGCCGGTCCCGAGGGAGGGGGGGTCGATCTCTCCTCACCGGAGTTGTTCGAATTCCCGTTCCTTTACCTTTCGGGGCGCTACGAGTTTGAAATGCCCAAAGAAAAGGAAGTCGAACGATTGCGCCGCCATTTAACCTATGGCGGGTTTTTGTTGATTGACGATGGCCTCGGACTCGTAAACGAGGGATTCGGCCGGACGGCTCGAGAACTCGTCCGACGCCTTTATCCACGCGAGGCGCTCGAACCGCTGCCCACAGATCACGCCATGTACAAAAGCTATTATTTGATTCGCTCTATCGGAGGAAGGCAGGCTGTAAGCCAGGAGTTGGAGGGTATCCACCTGGGGAGGTTCACGCCGGTCGTTTTTTGCCGAAACGATCTCGGTGGCGCATGGGCGAGGCGGCCCGACGGCGGGTGGATCGAGGGCTGTACGCCCGGGGGAGAGCCCCAGCGCAAAGCCGCCTTTCACTTGGGGGTGAATATCGTCCTCTATGCGATGACCGGGAACTATAAGCAGGATTTAATCCACCACCCCATCATTCAACGCCGCTTGAATCAAGGATGAAATGATAGACTGGAATTCGATTTATTGGCCCGGCGGACTTCCGCTCTGGTTAATCGGTATTTTGACAATCGCTCTGGCGGAAAGCATGCGCCGGCGGATTCCTTTCCTGAGGGAAAAGTTGTCGCCGGGGCGGACTTGTTTTCTCCTGGCGCTCCGCGGATTCCTGTATCTTGCCATCCTGTTTTTCCTTTCGGGGCCAACCGTCTCCGAGGAACGCAATCGATCCCTGCCTCCTCGGGTGCTTGTGCTGGTGGATAGCTCAGCGAGCATGAGCGTCAAGGATGAACCCGGTGGCGGCTCTCGGCTCGCTTCCGTTGTGGACTATCTCGTGGTGGATCGCCGGGAAAATGAGAGTGAGAATGCCACGCCCAAAGGATTCCTGGGTCGGCTATCAGGAGTATACGATGTTCAGGTGAGGCGGTTCGATACCGCCAGTGTTCCTTTGTCGCGGGAGGAGATCGGCTACCTCGAGCCCGTGGGTCAGGGGAGCGACGTTCTCGGTGTTATTCGCTCGGCGATGAAAGGGAGGGCTGCCCGTCCGGGTGGCGAGGGCCAAACCCCTGCTCTCTCTCGTGATCGTCCCGAGGCGATTATCCTTCTCTCCGACGGGGGCGATACTTCGGGCAGCGTTTGGCCTCCCGAGAACGTTGACCGCTTTCCTCCCGTGCTGACTCTCGGAATTGGCTCCTCTCGCCGGTTTCAGGATATTTCGATCCACGATGTCCGGGCGCCGCGGTTGGCGTTTCAAAACAAGGAAGTTCACCTCGAAGCCACTCTCACCGTACGTGGCTATATCGGTCAGAAATTGCCCATTGCGCTAACGCGTGATGGCCGCGTTGTCAGTACTCAGGCACTCGATATCCGGCGCGATCCCGCCCGGAAAAAGATTCGCTTTCGGTTTACTCCCCGGGATGTGGGCAGCCTGATGCTTTCGCTCGAAACGCCCCTCCAGCGAGGCGAAATGGTGGAGTCGAACAACCGGGTAGAGGTTCCTCTCGAGGTGCGCCGGAACAAAATACGAATGCTGACAATTTCCGGGGCTCCTTCGTGGAACTATCGGTTTTTCCGGATGGCACTGAAGCGAGACCCCTCCATCGATCTGGTATCGTTTGTCTTTTTGCGAACCTCCGAGGACGATCCGGGCGTTCCTACCAGACAGCTCAGCCTCGTTCCCTTTCCCGTGGATACCCTTTTTCTCGAGGAACTCAAAAATTTTGACATCGTTGTTTTCGACAATTTCTCGGCAAATGCCTATTTCAGTAATTATTACCTTCAGCGTGTCTATGATTATGTGAAGGGAGGCGGTGGGTTTTTGATGTTCGGCGGGAAAAACTCTTTTTCCTCGGGTGGCTATGTCTTGTCGCCAATCGAGAGGATGTTGCCCGTCGATCTTGTGAGGGGTGAGGATTTCTTTTCGGGGGTGAAGTTCAGCGGAAAACTAACCACCTCGGGAAATCGCCACCCCATTACGCTCCTTTCTCCCGACCCGAAGACCAATGAGCGGCTTTGGTCGAAGTTTCCTCCCTTGCGCCAAGGAAACATCACCACACGGGGAGCGGAGGGTACGGTTTTGCTCTCCTCGAAAGAAGGTCCCACCATGGATAGGCCGATGATTGCTGTCCGCCGGGTGGGGGAGGGCCGCGTTCTTTCCATCCTCACTGACGATCTCTGGCGTTGGAATTACGGCATGGTGGCCGCCGAGAAGACGAATCGTCTTTATTTGAGGCTTGTGGCTCAAATGGTCCGCTGGTTGTCGGGAGACCCTTCCGCTTCTCAGGTGGAAATTCTTCCCGAGGCCGAGCCGGGGAAAGACGGAGCCTATGTGATTCGCCTCCAGGTGCGTGATGAGACATTTGCGCCGGCATCCGGGGCGAAAGTGCAACTCTCTCTTCGAGACCCGTACGGTATGACTCATCGCGTCCGGGCTGTTTTTCTCCCCGAGACCGGTGAATTCGAGGCGAGGTTCAAGCCCAGGGGCCGTGGAAGTTACCGTGCCGAGGTCCAGGCGATGTTGGGGGAGAAGCCGCTGGGCCATTCGATCAGGACTGTGAGTGTGGGGGATGCGGCCGGAGGCGCCGAATGGGCGGATGCCAGCCCCAACTGGGAGCGTCTCAGGGATCTTTCCAGGGAAACGGGCGGGATATTTATTCCGGTGAATTTAGGGGAAAATGAAGAAAATGCTGCGGCCGATCGCGTGATGGATGCGTTAAAAGGGAAGGTGCCCCCGAAGCTAGTTGAGGTGCGGGATGTAAGGCTTTGGAGCATTCCCTGGATCGGGTTTGTTCTAATTTTGCTGCCGGCCGTTGAGTGGACAACGAGACGACTATGGGGGCTTGCCTGATGCCTGAAAAATCTTTCAAACGAATTTTCGGTTTTTTGACCGGGGTTATCGAGGAGCGCCAGAAAGTCCGCCGGCTCGAAGCGGGAATCTTGATTTTGCTTGGCGCCCTGTCGGTGTTGTTGCTTTCTCCCGCCGCGGTCTTGGCTCAGACCCACAATGGCTATGCCGCGGTTATCTACCTGGCGGTTTCGGTCCTTGTTTTAGGCGCCGTCCTGGCGCGTGCGGTTTGGTTGATTAAGCGGCCTCCCAGCCGGGAGAATGTCGCTCTTGAAATCGAGTCCGAACTCGGTGATATCGGGAATAACCTGATCAGTTCGCTTCAGCTTTTTCCTACGAAAAACAAACTTGGTTCCGGTGATCCAACGTCCCCGGCATTGATTGATGCCCTGGTCATTGAAACCGCCGAGCAAATCGAAAGACTCGACGCCGGCGACTTCGTCTCGAATTCAAATTGCCGGCGGTTGGGAAAACTCGCGGCGGGGCTGGGGTTAACGGTCTTGATCGCCGGATTCATTTGGCCGGGGCTCTTTCCCAAGGCGGGATTCCTCTTGACCAACGCCGTCAATTTGATGCCCTCCCGGATCACCCATCTTTATCTGTCCGCTTCCTCGGAGCGAATCCTTCCCGGATCAAGCGTTGTTTTTGACGTTCGAACCGAGGGAATGAGCCCCGGCCGGGTGGAAATCGAGGTGTCGGATGCCGGTGGCGTGGGCGATGAGTCTGTTAAGGACAGGGTTCCGATGGAGATTTTAGAGGAAAACCGCTTTCGCTTGAAGTGGAAGGGCGGCGACGGAGACTTTCGTGTCGTCGCGCGGGCGGGCCGGTTCCGCTCGTCGCCCATCGATATGAAAGTGGTGGCCCCTCCTCGTGTGAAGATCATCGAAATAGTTAATTTTCCTCCGGATTACACCCCTTTTCCGCCGACCCGGCAATCCAAAACAGCGAACATTAGAGCGTTCCTGGGATCGTCGGTTATGGTTCGCGTGAAAACGAGCAAGCCCGTGAGCGAGGCTCTCCTCTCCCTGGCTGGTGGTTGGCGTGTCAACCTTAAGCCCGGGAAGGAAGGTTTTCTCGAAGGATTGATTCTCGTAGGGAGTCCGGGGTCGTATCAGGTTCGTCTGAAGGATATGGATGGTTTCGCGAATTTGGATCCGCCTCGATACCGAATAGACATCATTCCGGACACTTTTCCCGAGGTGAAGGTTACCTCGCCCGCCAAGGATCTGGCTGTTGAGGCCGACGATGCCGTAAGGGTGCGTTACCGGGCTTCGGACGATTTCGGAATTCGAAATGTCGGTCTCGAGGTCAGGTTGGGTCGGAAGGCGCCCCGCCGTATCCGGCTCTGGGGAGAAGAAAATTCCAAGAAACTTGTGCGGGGCGATTATGTGATCGACCTGCGGGCTTTTGGGTTGCGGCCGGGTGGGTCTTTGACCTACCGCATTTTGGCCGAGGATATCGATACGGTAAGCGGGCCAAAGCAAGGAGCGAGCCCCTTTTACAATATTCGGATTCGCGATCGCGAAGCGGTAATCGCCTCGCTGGACAAAAAACTCGACGAAATTTCTTCGGACCTTTTGAATTTGCTTGGCGATTACCTGGAACAGGAAGTCGCACCTTCCTTGTTCAGAAATGCCGAAAAATCCACCCGTGACAATAAAAATGAAATTCAGGCCTCCTCTAAAAAAATGAGTAGGTCTTTGTACGATAAAGCCTGGGAGGTAATGAAGAAAATCCAGGCGACAAGGAGTCTTTTGCGCCCCAAAAATCCGCGCGAAGCGCTTGCGAGCATGGATCTCGCCACTCTTTCCCAAAGGCTAAGGGAGGCGATGAATCAGTATTTGGTTCCGCCTAGGAGCGACTCCGCGAAAACCGATGGCCCACTTACTAAAAAACAACTTGAGGAGCGTGAAAACAAGAGGCTTTCCAGGCGGGAAGAGGCGACGGAGAGTATCGAGCGGTTGGCCTCGATGGGGGAGGATATGCTCCGCAGCGTCAGGATGGACCGGGCCGGCAAGTCGGCGGATGAATTGATGCAGCGTCAGCGCGCCCTTTCTCGCGCTCTTGAGCAAATGCGAAAATCGGGAGAGGTGGACGAGGCCAGCAAGCAAAAGGTGGAACAGGAGATTGCGCGTCTTCAGAAGGAATTGAACAAGCTCATGCAGCAGCTATCCAACCTGGCTCAACGCATGCCCGCCGAATTCATGAATCAACGCGGCATGCGAAACCTTCCGATGCAAAACATGATGAACGCGTTTGACCGTATTCGTCAGCAAATGCGCCAGGGAAACATTCGGGGAGCGTTGGATACGTTGCGCCGGTTGATGGGTCAAATTCAACGGATCCGAAACGCCATGCGGGGGTTGCGCCGTCAGCAGATGTCCGCGCAGCGGGGCGGGCGTCCTATGCAAAGACGCCAATCCGAGCTCGGCGCTATCGTGAAGGAGCAGCAAGCTGTTTTAAGCGATACGGTGGATGTGTTCGGTAATGTGATTCACAGGATGAAGAAGGGGTGGCCCAAGGGGCTGGAGAGACTTTCTCTCCAATTCGCAAAACATATTAATGCCGAGAAAAAATTGGTGGAGCGAATTCGCGCCGAGGATTGCGCAATCACACTCAAGGTTGCCCCGTCACCATCTGGCGAAAAATCCTCCGATCCCCGGAAAAAACTAAGAGATGCGCTAGAGGCGATCCCGGGGGCCTTCGTCCCGGGAGGTTTGGGGGCGAGCCTGTCTCCTGAGGAAAAGGCGCGGGTCGAGAAGGAGCGGCGCGAAGATATCCGCCGATTGCATCAGGCGGCGGTTGGTGAATTGGAAAGGTACCTCGGGCGGGGTGACTGGGGGGATATCCGCGGGATCGTACTCAAGATGGGTGAGATGGTTCAGGACGAATCATGCCTCGATAATAAGGAAAAAGAGGGCGCCCGGCTCAGGTGGCGGGAGGCGCTGAAGTCGTTGGACACTTTGCTTAATAAGGCCGAAAAAATATCGCCCGCCAATGAGCGCCAGGCGCTGGCCGACCTTCGCAAGCGCCAGGAGGCGCTTGAAGGCCGTTTGACTGCTTTCAACGATCGTCTCAGGCAGTTGTTGCAGCTTTATCCATTCCTGGATCCGAAGATGATCAAGCGCCTCGACGCGGCCCGTGACTCGATGAAGGACGCCAAGAGTTCTTTGGGGAAAAAGAGTTCCTCCGCGGCGATTCCCCACGAGGAGCGCGTGCTCCAGCTTTTGGCGCAGAGCCAAAGCCAGATGAATCAATCCATGAGACAGATGGCCCAGCGGGGGAGGCTCGGGATGGGCACCCCCCGTGGATTGGGAGTCTATCGTTCTCCCGGCCGGGGATGGTGGGCCCAGAACCCGCAGTTGCCGGGCCGGGACAGTTCCCAGCGCCGAGGTTTCGAGGGACAAGACGGCCGCCAGGGGACCGACTTCAGCGAGGTGCTGATCCCCGATCGGGAGCAATACCAGGTGCCCCAGAAGTTCCGGGAAGAGGTGATGGAGGCGCTTAAAGAGGGGCTCCCCGATTCCCTGCGCTCCGAGATAGAAAATTATTACGAGCGGTTGACCAGGTGATTCGCATGAAGAGTTGGGCGATTTTGCTCATTACCACGGTTGTGTTGTTGTGTCTCCCGGCTCTGGGGGCAGCCGGGCCGGCGGTTGAGCCGCCGCAGTTTTCTCAATCGGGTCCCAAACGGCCGGATGGTTATGGAAAAATCGTCGGCG
Source organism: bacterium (assembly GCA_030922375.1). Taxonomy (GTDB): domain Bacteria; phylum UBA8248; class UBA8248; order UBA8248; family UBA8248; genus UBA8248. The sequence goes on from JAVEPB010000080.1 coordinate 20,229, forward strand.
AACTCCGCGCCTGGGATATCGCCTCTGCCTCCCGCGAGTTGACTAAACACCGCCGGGAGAATCCCGATCAACCCGCTTGGCTTGCCCTAGAGGGTGCGAAGGCCTATCTCGAGGGCGATTACGATGCGGCAATCGGACTGCTTAACGAAGCGCTAAAAAAGAGTCCGGGCGACAGCGAATGGCTTGAGCTTCGCCTCCACCTTAAACAGTCCCTATCGGCGGTCCGAGGTTTTAAGAGCCGCTGGACGGATCATTTTGAAATTCACTTTGACCCGAGGTTGGACGCGGTTCTTCTGCCCTATATGGAAGAAACTTTGGAGGCCGCCTACCGTGAGTTCGCCGGGGAACTCGGGGTGAAGTTCGCGGGCCGGGTCCGCGTCGAAATTTTCTCGGACCCTGACCGGTTTCATAAGGCGTCCACCATCCGGCGATCGGATATCGAGAAAGGAGTGGTCGGGCTTTGTAAATTCAATAAAGTGCTCCTGATCTCCCCGGCGGCTCTGCAGCGGGGATATCGCTGGCTTGACACCGCCGCGCACGAGTTTGTCCACTACCTCATTACCAAGGCCACGAGAAATAAAACCCCCATTTGGCTCCACGAGGGGGTTGCCAAGCTCTTTGAGAAAAAATGGAGAAAGAGCGGGCTTCCGGCGCTGAGTCCCATCGACGAAACCCTGCTTTACAAGGCAAAGACGAACGACGCGTTTATTTCCTTCAAGAGCATGGAGCCGAGTCTGATTTACCTGAAAACCGCCGAGGATGTTCAGCTTGCCTACGCCGAGGGGGCCTCGGCTGCCGAGTTTATTCGGCGCCGGGGAGGCAAGAATTCTATTGAAAAAATGCTGCGTGCCATTCGGGAGGGGGAACTCGAAAAAAGGTCCGCACCGGAGCCCGGCGGAGCCCGATTCCCCATGAGGCGCCCAAGTCTGGTTGAACTCGAATCGACCGGGTCACCTCAGAGCGCCGAGGCGGGGCTTCGTGCTCTTTTTGGGGTCGGACTCGCCGAATTCGAGGAGCTCTGGAAAAAAGACCTGGAAGGGCAGGCGCTCCAGCCTCAAAAGGGTGCGAGGGTGCGCAAGTTCCGGTTGAGGGCTACCGGACCGGTGGATGATACTGGAGCGGACCTGGCTGCGCTCAAAAGCGCCGTCGCCCGCCGCCGGACCCGGTTGGCCGACAGGCTGTGGATCAGGGGCCGGATGAAGGCGGCATGGGTGGAGTATAGACGCGCCCTACGGGACGAACCCAACTCCCCGCCGCTGCTGAACCGTCTTGCACGGTCTGAAATCCGGTTGGGAATGCCCCGGCAAGCGCTCCGAAGCCTGGAAAAAGCTGTCCTGGTGAATCCCGACCACGGGGTGACCTATGTTCACCGCGGGGTAGCTTTTGAGATGATTGGAGATATGAAGTCGGCACGAAAGGCATGGGAGGAGGCCATTCAAATCAATCCTTTTAATCCACTGCCTCATGAGCGTCTGGCCGTTCTTTACCGAAAGGAAGGTCTGGCGGAAAAGGCGAAGCGTGAACTGGAACTGGCGAGGCGACTGAGAGGAATTTAGCGCATATGAGCGAAAATCAAACGGATGACACAGGCAAAAGACTAGAAATGGATCAGGCCGATATCGAGGTGGCCCGTGAAATCGGAAAAGCGCGGGAAGAGATTCTGAACGAAGTTCGGAAAGTTATCATCGGTCAGGTGGACGTTCTCGACCTCGTTTTGATATCCCTTTTCTCGAAGGGGCACTGCCTCCTGGTGGGTGTGCCGGGGCTGGCCAAGACCTTGCTGATTCGTACGCTTGCCGAAGTGCTTCAGCTGAAATTTAACCGAATTCAGTTCACCCCCGACTTGATGCCCTCGGACATCACGGGTACGGACATACTCGACGAAACCACCGAGGGGCGGCGCATCTTCCGGTTTATTAGAGGTCCCGTATTTTCTCAGATTCTCCTCGCGGACGAGGTCAACCGCACGCCGCCTAAAACTCAGGCCGCCCTCCTGCAGGCCATGCAGGAGCAAAAGGTCACTGCGGGAGGCCAAACCCACGATTTGGAGCCCCCGTTTTTTGTGCTTGCCACACAGAATCCCATCGAGCATGAGGGCACCTATCCGCTTCCCGAAGCGCAGCTGGATCGGTTCATGTTTGAAATTTCAGTGAACTATCCGAGTCTCGCCGAGGAATCGGAAATAGTCGCGCAAACAACGTCGGACTACATTCCCGTCCTGGAAAAAGTTCTCAACGGTGAACAGATACTCTCCTATCAAGCTCTTGTCCGGCGGGTTCCGGCGGCGCCTTATATGGTGGATTATGCGGTGGCGCTGGCCCGCGCCTCGCGGCCCGATGATGAAAGCGCCCCTGATTTTGTCCGTGATTTCGTGGAATGGGGGGCGGGTCCCCGGGCGAGTCAATATCTTATCCTGGGCGCCCGGGCGCGTGCGCTCCTTCACGGCCGGTATGCGGCCTCGATACAGGATGTGCGCGAACTGGCCAAGCCGGTGCTTCGGCATAGGATTCTTGTGAACTTCAGGGGCCAGGCCGAGGGCATCGACTCGGAGATTCTTGTCCAAAAACTGCTGGACTCGGTTCAGCCCCCCGCCGAGGCTACGGAGGCCGCTTGAACTCCTCTCTGAATCTATCGGCCACCGGCCCGGTGGACACCCGGTTTTTCGATCCCTCGGTCGTGGCCCGGATATCCGGCCTGGAGTTGCGGGCAAGGTATGTGGTCGAGGGCCTGATGAGCGGAATCCACAGAAGCCGCGCCCATGGGTTCAGTGTCGAGTTCGAGGAGCATCGCCCTTACACTCCCGGCGATGAGTTTCGCCATATCGACTGGAAAGCTTACGGAAAGTTCGATCGTTATCTCATCAAACAATTCGAAAACGAAACCAACCTCGGCTCCCATTTGCTTGTTGACGCCAGTGCCTCGATGGATTTTGGCGAGGGGACGATGACCAAGTGGGAATACGCCGCCACTATGGCGGCATCTCTTTCCCATTTGCTCTTAAGGCAATCGGACGCAGTGGGTCTTACTATTTCACTGGAGGCCGAGGACCGAATCGTTCCGTCTAAGTCCGTGCGAAGGCATTTGATAGCTCTTTTAGCGTCTCTCGAGGCCGAGCGCCCCGGGGGCGGCACCGGTTTGAGCCGGTCGCTGTTACAACTCGCCGAGGGGATGAAGCGCCGGGGAATGGTGGTGATTTTTTCCGATTTGCTGGATGACCCCGAAATGGTGGCGCGTGCTTTGCGGCTGATACGACTCAAGGGGAATGACGTTATCGTTTTTCATATACTGGATTCCGTGGAGCTTGAATTCCCGTACGAGGGGTTGGCCCGCGTCGAGGATGTCGAAACGGATCGGAACATGACCGTGGAGTGCGAAGTTGTGCGCAAGCCCTATCTCGATATTCTCGGCGATTTCCTGGAGACCACCCGCGATCATTGCCGGAACGAAGGCATTCATTACGTACTTCTGTCCACGGCGGACCCTCTGGACCAGGGGCTTGTCCGATTTCTCGCCTGGCGCGCAAAACTGAGATCTTAGGAGCAATTTTCAGTGGGACTCCAGTTTTTCCATAACTATCTCCTTTGGGGCACCGGCCTTTTTTTGCTTCCGATCTTGATTCACCTCCTTAGGCGGAGGCGGATCAAAATCGTGCGATTGCCGACTTATGAGTTCTTATTGC
>JAVEPB010000081.1 GCA_030922375.1 bacterium
CGCCGCCGATCTCGATGTTGAAATCGTTGAGAAGCGCATTTCGGACCGCGCCGTCGTCGATTCCCTCGCCGATCGCCACCGTATTGAGGGTGGGCGTCCGGGCCCCCTCCCGGGCGAACATCGACAGCCCCAGCGCCTCGACACCGGCTTGAAGCGCCTTGCTGGCCAGGGCATGGCGGGCGAACCGGGTTTCAGGGCCCTCCTCGAACACCAGCCGGAGCGCCTCGCGGATAGCGTAGTTCATCGTGATGGGCCCGGTGTGGTGGTAGGAGCGGTCGCTCCCCCAGTAGTTTTCGATCATGGTGACGTCGAAATACCAGCTTTTCACCTTTTCTTTGCGCTCGCGCATCTTTCCGAGGGCGCGCTCGCTCATTGTCAGCGGGGCCACCCCCGGAGGACACGAGAGGCATTTCTGGGTTCCGCTGTAGGCAATCTCGACGCCCCACTTGTCCACCTCGACGGGCACACCGCCGAGCGAGGTGACGCAATCCATCAATAGAAGCGCCCCGTGGCTCTGGCATGCGGCCCCGATCTCCTCCATCGGCTGCAGAACACCCGTGCTCGTCTCGGCGTGGACAATTCCGACGATAGCGGCGCCGGGATTGGCGTCGAGCGCCTTTTTCACATCTGTCGGGTCGATGGGCTGGCCCCAGGGAGCCTCGACCTTGATGACCTCGGCGCCGTAGCGCCCGGCGACATCGGCCATGCGCCCCCCGAAAACGCCGTTGACGCATATGATCGCCTTATCTCCCGGCTCGATGACGTTGCAGACCGCCGCCTCCATGCCCGCGCTTCCTGTGCCCGAAACGGGGAAAGTGACGCGGTTTTCGGTTCCGAAAAGCCCGCGGAGCATTACCTGGCAATCGTCCATCACCGCGAGAAAATCGGGGTCGAGGTGGCCGACCACATTCGTGCTCATCGCCTTGAGGACGCGGGGGTGCACCGGACTGGGGCCAGGCCCCAGAAGAAGGCGAAGATGGGGATTCAGCTCTCCAACGTTCATTCAGTTTCCTCAATCAAAGGGATAATGAAAACCGCCCCGATCTCCGGGGCAGAATGATGTGCCATACAGGTACATCCCGACATCTCTAAGGCGCGTATCCTATCATGCGGTTAACCCGCGCCGAAAGCGGATGGGACGAGGGAGGAAAAACCACATAACCGATTGATTTTTATGTAATTATTCAGAATAATCGATTTTTATGTATTATGCGGAATACTCGCAACGGGCCTACTCCCCGTCGAGGGGGATGTTGTCGTAATCGGGGATCGCCCCCATCCCCCGCTTGGCGGCGAGGGATTTCCGGCGGTACTCCATGACCAGCTCGCCGCGCTGGTTATGGGCCCGCGTCTCCATGTGGACGATCCCCCTGTCGGGTTTCGAGCGCGATTCGCGCTTATCGAGAATTTCGGTCTCGGCATAGAGCGTGTCGCCGTGAAAAACCGGGTTCGGCATTTTGATGAACTCCCACTCGAGATTCGCGATTGACCGGTAGGAGGTGTCCGTCACCGACATCCCCGCGACGACGGCAAGCGTGAGCGTGGAGTTGACCAGCGGTTTACCGAACTGCGTCTTCGAGGCGTAGTGATGATCGAAGTGGACCGGATGCGTGTTCCCGGTGAGCAGCGTGAATTGTGTGTTGTCCGACTCCAGGATCGTCCGGCCGGGACGGTGCTTGATCACCTCGCCGACGACGAAATCCTCGTACCACCGGCCCATCTGAAAATCGGGCATTGAACCTTCCCCCTCGCTGAACTTCCCTTTTACGCCGGATAAAGCTCGAGCAGGCGCTTGGCGATGATCAGCCGCTGGATCTCGTTCGACCCTTCGCCGACGACGAGCAGCTTCGAGTCGCGGAAATACCGCTCGACCGGCAGCTCCTGGATATAGCCCATCCCGCCGTGGACCTGTATCGCCTCGCTCGCGCAAAACTCGGCCGTCTCCGAGGCCATGAATTTCGCCATGCCCGCCTCGAGGTCGCACCGTTTGCCCGCCGCCTTCATCGTCGCCGCCTGATAGGTGAGCAGTTTCGAGGCCTCGATCCGCGTGGCCATCTCGGCCAGCTTGGCGGCGATGAGCTGGTGGTGGCCGATGGGCTTGCCGAAGGTCTCCCGCTGTTGAGAGTAGCGCACGGAATCCTCGAACGCGGCCCGGGCGAGGCCCACGCTCCTCGCGGCGACGTTGATCCGCCCGCCCTCGAGGGCGCTCATGATCATGGGAAAACCCTTATTCTCCTCCCCCAGAAGGTTTTCCAGAGGGGCACGGGCGTCCTCGAATATCAGCTCGCTCGTCCGGATCCCCTTATAGCCCATTTTCTTGAGGTGGCGGCTCACCTGAAAGCCCGGCGAGCCCTTGTGGACCATAATGCAGGAGATTCCCCGCGATTTCGGGGCATTTGGGTCGGTCCGCGTGAAGACGGAGAACATGGTGGCGTT
>JAVEPB010000082.1 GCA_030922375.1 bacterium
TTAACTAGTTGTATTTGAAATAATTATAAATTTATCAAAAAAAACCATCAAGTTTTCCGCTGAAATGTCGATAAAACGAGCGGAGAAGTAGGATCAGGTCTGCTCGCCTCTGGATTGCGGGCAATTCGCTAATATATATTGGTCCGGGATACAATCGGCCCAGCCGGGAGCAGTTGTATATGGTTGGCAGGATAGCCCCTTACTTGGTGAATAACGTTCAGCGGAGCTACCAGCGCCAGCAGCGCGTCGGTGAGCGAATCGCCGATGCCAAGGCGAAGGCAAACCAGGACCAACCCATCGCCGAGGTGGATATCTCCGCCGCAGCCCAAGAGGCCGCGGAGGCGGCCAAGGTCAACGCCACCGAGCAAAAAAAGCTAAACATCAAGGAGATGGCCAACCGCTTCGTCGATCAGTTCCTGGCCCCGCCCGCGGCCGCTCAAGAAAACGCCGAAGGCGCCGAAGAGGGAAATGAGTCGCAGCCGAACACCGGCCGGACCGCCTTTGTCCGCCTCATTGATTCTTTCGGTCTCGAGGTTCGCCAAGGCGAGGATGGCGAAGACGAAGCCATCGTCAACAAGTCCACGGGAGAAGACCTGGTCCCCCTGACGCCCGATTCCCGCGAGGCGGCGAGAAGCGAGCTTCGGAACCTGGTTCAGAAAATTTTGAGCGAAGTGATCTAATCCGGCGAACGTCCAAAGAGGAAGGAGCTATCCATGATTGACATGGATCCCATCCGAAGAAAGGTCACAGGCGAGAGTTACACCGACTCCCTGCGCCGAAGGGAGGACGCAGAAAAAGCGAAGGGAGGCGCGCCCCCACCTTCCCAGCCCTCGGCCGGCCCCGCGGGGGACAGTATCGAGGTGAGCGACAAGGCGATCATGATGGGGCGCATCCAAAAGGACCTGGCCGAAATCGCCGATGTCCGCACCGAACTCGTGACCGAGATCAAATCGAAAATCGAGGCGGACGAATATCATGTCCCGGGCGAGGATATCGCCGAGCGGGTGATTCTCGACGTGCTCAAGGAGATGAGATCGTTCGGAGGCGGGAAGTACTGACCGTCAAATCAGGCGCCGAGGCTTTCATCCCCGCATCTTCCAGATAATAAAAAAGGCCGACCCCAAATCGGGGCCGGCCTTTTTTTGTCGTCTGTGGAAGCCAGGGTGAATGCTCCCTACTCCACCGGAGTGAAGTGCGCCTTGTATTCCTCGGGAACATCTTCTTCCTTCACGTCCTTCATGGAGAGCCTGATTCGGCCGTTGCCCTCGACCTCGAGACACTTCACCAAAATCCGGTCCCCCTCCTTGAGCACGTCGGTGACCGACTTGACGCGGTTCTTCGAGAGCATGGAGATATGGCAAAGGCCGTCGGTCCCCGGGAAGATTTCGACGAAAGCGCCGAAATCCATGATTTTTCTCACCGTGCCGTAGTAAATCTTGTTCGGCTCGGCCTCCTGGGTAAGCTCCTTGATAATTTCGATGGCGCGCAGGGCGCTCGCTTCGTCGGTCGACGCGACAAAGACAGTTCCGTCGTCCTCGATATCGATCTGGGCGCCGGTCTCCTCGACGATTCCGCGGATGACCTTCCCGCCCGGACCGATTACGTCGCGGACGCGGTTCTTGTGAACCTGAATGGAGAGGATGCGGGGTGCATGAGGAGAAATTTGCTCGCTCGGCGCGGAGATAACGGCGTCCATCTTGTCGAGAACGTGCATCCGCGCTTCATTGGCCTGGGCCAGCGCCTCGCGCACCAGGCTGAATTTGAGTCCCTTGATTTTGATGTCCATCTGAAGGGCGGTGATTCCGTCGCGGGTGCCGCCGACCTTGAAGTCCATGTCACCGAGATGGTCCTCGATTCCGAGAATGTCCGTCAAAATGGCTGTTTTCCCCGTCTTCTCATCGCTTACAAGGCCCATGGCCACCCCGGCGACCGCCGAGGAGATGGGAACGCCGGCCGACATGAGCGACAAACTTGCCCCGCAGATCGAAGCCATCGAGGAGCTTCCGTTGCTCTCGGTGATATCGGAGACGACGCGAATCGTGTAGGGGAAAGTATCCTGATCGGGCAGAATCGCCTGAACCGCTCGCCGGGCGAGGGCGCCGTGGCCGATTTCGCGGCGGCCGGGGCCCCGGTTGGGCTTCGCCTCCCCGACGCTGAAGCCGGGGAAGTTGTAGTGCAGGAGAAAGTTGCGATCCGTTTTTCCGTCGAGGGTGTCGATCAGCTGGGCGTCCGAACTGGTTCCCAGGGTGGCGTTTACGAGCGCCTGGGTCTCCCCCCGCGTGAAGAGCACGCTCCCGTGCGTCCGCGCCAGGGGATTCATCCGGATAGTGATGGGCCGCACCTCGGTGAAGGAGCGGCCGTCGGCCCGGACGCCGTCGTTGAGAATGAGGCCGCGGAAAACATCGTGTTCGACATCGGAGAAATAGTCGCCCACGGTTTTCTTGTCGGGAGCGCCCTCCTCTCCGGTGCAAAGCGCCTCGACGCAGGCCGCCTTGGCGCCGCCGATGGCCTGGTACTGGGCCATCTTCTCGTGGGTCTCCGCGGCTTTTTCGAGCAGCGGAGTGGCGATTTCCCGTACACGGGACATCACGGCCTCGTCGACGGCTTCCTCCTCGATCTCGCGCTTGGGTTTTCCGCACTCGGCGCGAAGCTCTTCCTGCGCCGCGCAGAGTTCCTTGATGACCTCGTGGCCCTTTTCGAAGGCGTCCATGTAAACGTCTTCTGAGACCTCGAAACTCCCCGCCTCGACCATTACCAGGGCGTCGGCCGTTCCCACCATGACGCAGTTCACGTCGCTGTCGACCTGCTGATCAACGGTCGGGTTGATGATGATTTCCTCGTCAATCCTTCCCACGCGGACGGCCGCTATCGGCCCGGCCCAGGGGATGTCAGAGATGTGAAGCGCCGCCGAGGTTCCGTTGATCGCGAGGATATCCGAGTCGCAGAGCCGGTCGTAGGACATGACCATAATCTGGATCATCGTCTCGCACTGAAACCCGTCGGGGAACAGCGGGCGAATCGGGCGGTCGATGAGGCGGCAGGTAAGCACCTCGCGCTCGCCGGGCCTGGCCTCGCGCCTGAAGAAATTCCCCGGTATCACCCCGGCCGCGTAAAATCCCTCGCGGTAGTCCACGGTGAGCGGGAAGAAATCGAACCCCACGCGGGGGGACGACGATGCGCAGGCGGTGCACAGGACCGAGGTTTCGCCGTAATGCATCATGACGGCGCCGTCGGCCTGCTTGGCGATTTCGCCGGTCTCGAAGGCGAGCGTAAACCCATTGATGGATAATTCTTTACGGATAGGTGTCATAGCGGATTCTCTCTGAAGGTTGGCCGCTCTTTAGCGGCGAAAAGCGCGGCTAGCGTCGGATACCGAGGCGCTGAATCAGGGTGCGGTAGCGGTTGATATCCTTGTCCTTCAGATAATCGAGAAGGCGCCGCCGCTGACCAACGAGCTTCAACAGACCTCTTCTGGAGTGATGGTCTTTCTTGTGCGTTTTAAAATGGTCTGTGAGATAGATGATGCGCTCGGTCAGGATGGCGACTTGGACTTCAGGTGAGCCAGTGTCGCTTTCGTGGGTTTTGTAGCTGTCGATAACTTCCGTTTTCTTGTCCTTTGTCAGGACCATTCGATTTTCACCTCCGTTTACCGGCCCGGCGGATCCGAGCCCTCTTTTCGCGCATGCCTTCTTCTCAACGGCGAGCGAGTTTAGCGAACTTGCGGTCCAATGTAAATGACTGGAACCAAAGATTTATTGGACAAATACGCGGTCCGCGTTGATCCCCCCACCGCCGGGGAGGACCCGCCCGACGGCGATCACATCGCCGCCAGGAGCGAATACCCGCACTTTCCCACCCTCCCGAAGGAGCCCTTGGGCCGTAAAATCACGCCCGGCGAGGGGAATTCCGTTTCGAAAGCGCCCCTCGGCCCCGGACTTGACGGTTACGGCCGGGAGGTGGGCGAGGGCATCCCCCAGCGTCATCAGCGCCTCCCGGAGGCGGCCCTCCCCGGCCAGACGCTCCGCCTCCTCGAGGAAAATCCCGTCCTCCAGGCGAAAGGGGCCCAGTTTCGTCCGCGTGAGGGCCTCCATGCAGCCGCCCGAGCCCTGGAGAGCGCCCACGTCATGGCACAGCGTACGGATGTAGGTGCCCCGGCTGCACGAGACCTCGAAAGTCAACCGGCTCCCCTCGGCCTCAAGGGCCCGAATATCGTAAATCTCCACCTTCCTGCCTTCGCGCTCTACCTCCTTGCCGGCCCGGGCCAGTTCGTGAAGCCGCGTTCCTCCGACCTTGAGGGCGGAAAACATGGGTGGCACCTGGATTCCCGGACCCAGGAAGGTGCCGAGAAGGTGCTGGGCCTCGTCCAGGGGGATATCACCGGTCTCATGCTCGGATATCGTTTCGCCCGTGATGTCCTGGGTGTCGGTCACCCGACCGAATACCATCGTCGCCCGGTACGTTTTCGGACAATCGAGGAGATAGGGAAATATTTTCGTCGCCGCCCCCACGCACACCGGGAGCACCCCCTCGGCCATGGGGTCGAGGGTGCCGGCATGGCCCACCTTCGTTTTTCCGGGCAAAAGGCGCCGCACCCGGGCGACCATGTCGTGCGAGGTGGGCCCCGACATTTTCTTCAGATTCAGAACACCAATGATTTTCAAGTTTCCCTTTCCATATCCCTGAGCATGCGGTTGATCTCGGCGCTGTGGCCCAAGCCGCGGTCGATGTGGAACTCGAGGCGGGGGACGCGCCTGAGCCGAAGCCGCTCGCCGAGCTTCCCCTGGAGGAATCCGCTCGCGCGGCGGAGGCCCTCGAGCCCCTCGTCAATCTCCCCCTCCGAGCCGCGCCCCTCACCGTAACGGCTAAAAAATACATCGGCCACCCGGAGGTCGCGGCTCACCTCGACCTTCGTGATCATCGTGCCGCGCACACGGGGATCCTTCACCTCGCGGAGAAGCATCCCCCCCAGCTCGGACTGAATCAGCTCGGCCACGCGAACCGACCGGGGGTAGTTGCGGTTAATCACCATAATCTCTCCGGCTCCCCCCCTCGGGGCGGCCCCTAGAGAATCTCGATATCAAAGTCGAGGATGACCGCCTGCCCCATCGCCTCGATCGCATCGAGGGTCTTTCGAAGCTGACTGTCCACGTGGCGCGCGTCGTTCGAGACCGCGCACACCCCGATACGGCAGCGCTGCCATTTGTCCTGAAAATCCACCTCGGCCACGGCCACATTGAAGCGCTGCCGCAGCCTGGCGGTGAGCGAACTCACCACCTTGCGTTTGCTTTTTAGGGAGCTGCTGCCGGGTATCTGGAGGTCCACGGTCAAAAAACCCACGGCGGTCATGAATGGAATCCCCCGCTGGCGGCCGGCCGGGAGGCCGGCATCAAAGGGTCCGGGCCACCTCCTCGGTGACGAAGGGTTCGATAACGTCCCCCTCCTTGATGTCCTGGAACTTCTCGATTCCGATACCGCATTCGTAGCCCTGCTGAACCTCGTTGACGTCTTCCTTGAAGCGGCGCAGCGAGGAAACCCGGCCCGTGTAAACCACAACGCTGTCGCGGATGAGGCGAACCTCCGAGCCCCGCTGGACGGCGCCGTCCGTCACGTAGCAGCCCGCGATCGAGCCGATGCTCGGCACATGGAAAGTCTGGCGCACCTCGGCGTGGCCGCGGATCACCTCCCTGGATATCGGCTCGAGAATCCCCTCGAGAGCAGCCCTGACCTCCTCGATGGCGTTGTAGATCACCGAATAGAGACGGATGTCCACATTCTCCCGCTTGGCGGCCAAATCCGCGCCCGTCGTCGGACGTACATTGAAACCGACGATAATGGCCGACGAAGCGGCCGCCAGCATAACGTCGGTTTCGGTGATCCCGCCGGCCGAGGCGTGAAGGATTTTCACGGCCACCTCTTCGTTGCCCTGCTTGGAGAGACTGTCCTTCAGGGCTTCGAGGCTGCCCTGCACATCGGCCTTGAGGATGATGTTGAGTTCCTTGACCGTGCCTTTCTGGACCCCTTCGAGAAAGGTCTCCAGGTTGACCCGCGCCATCGGGAGCATGGCGGCGAGGCGATCGCGCTGCTGGCGGCGAGAGCTGATCTCCCGTGCCGACCGCTCGTCGGTTACACCCGTGAATTCGTCGCCCGCCTGCGGGACACCGGATATCCCCAAAATTTCAACCGGCGTGGACGGACCCGCCGCCTTGATCTTATTTCCCTGATCGTCGATGAGGGCGCGCACCTTCCCGCTCCAGCTACCGGCGACGAAATTATCGCCCGGCGATAGCGTCCCCCGCTGTACGAGCACGGTCGCCACCGGCCCCCGGCCCTTGTCGAGTTTCGCTTCGATGACGATCCCCTGGGACCCGCGGTTGGGATTGGCCTTGAGCTCGAGCAGGTCAGCTTGAAGAATGGCGAGATCGAGAAGATCATCCACGCCGTGGCCCTCTTTCGCCGATACCGGGCTGAATACCGTTTCGCCCCCCCAATCATCCGGGATGAGATCGAGTTCGGAGAGCTGTTGCTTTACTCGGTCGGGATTCGCGTCGGGAAGGTCCATCTTGTTGATGGCCACCATGACGGGCACTTCGGCGGCCTTGGCGTGAGCGACAGCCTCGCGCGTCTGAGGCATCACGCCCTCGTTCGCCGCCACGACCAGGATGACCAGATCGGTGACCTGGGCTCCCCGGGCGCGCATGGAGGTGAACGCCTCGTGGCCCGGCGTATCGAGGAAGACCGCCGTTCCCTTCCCGGTGGTCACCCGGTAGGCGCCGATGTGCTGGGTGATGCCGCCAGCCTCGCTGTCCATGACGTTCGCGTTCCGGATGGCGTCGAGAAGCCTGGTTTTTCCGTGATCGACGTGGCCCATCACCGTGATCACCGGAGCGCGGGGAGCGAGATTCTCGGGCTTATCGATGTCTTCTTCTTCGGGAATCTCTTCGTAGGTATCCTTGGTGACTTCTATTTCGAAGCCGAACTCGCCGCAAACGATCTCGGCGGTGTCCGAGTCGATCATCTGATTGATCGTCGTCATTTGGCCCAGCTTCATCAACTCCTTGATGACCTCGGTGGCCTTGAGACTAAGCTTGTCGGCCAGCTCCTTGACGGTGATGGCCTCGGGAATGCGGACCTTCCTCGCGGGCCTGGGAGGCTCCTCCTCAGGAGGGGCCTCGGGCTCGACTTCCTTCGCGGGAGCCTTGGCTTCCGGGGCTTTGGCTTTTGGGCTCTTGGCGGCCGGAACCGCCTCGGCGGGAGCGGCTTCCTCCTTGGGAGGCGGTTTCTTCTTCTCTTTGGCCTTGACGGGCGCGGCTTTCTTCTTAGCTGGTGCCTTCTTTTCGGCCGGCTCTTTTTTTTCGGTCTTTTTTGCCTTGGGGGGCACGTCTTTTTTCTTGGACGCAGCCTTGGCCTTGGGTTCCTCCTTGGCGGGAGCCTGCTGGGAGAAGAGCGTCATGATGAGCTCGGCCGTCTCTTCATCGACCGTGCTCATGTAGCTCTTGACCTCGATTCCCTCTTTTTCCAACTCCCCGACAAACACCTTGTTGTCGTATCCCAGCTTCTTGGCCAGTTCGTAAATTCTTACCTTCGCCATTCAGGCTGCCTCCGCCCTTTCCCGTTTTCCGGAGCCGGTCTTCCCGGCCCCTCCAGTCATGATCCCGAAAAAAAACTTCATCAAGCCGCCACCCTACGCGGACGCCAGGGCGCTCACCTGCGAACTCCTGAGCGCGACCTGCCGCGCCAGCGAGGTGTCGGCCAAAAAGAATACACCCACCGGGCGCCCGCCAAACACGGCGCCGACCCGCTCCATCGTCAAATTCAACTCGGCGGGAGCGCCCGCACCGTCTCCAAGGGAGGCCCTTTTGAGAATCTCCTCCCGACTTCCCGCCGCCAAATCCTCGGCCAGAAACAAGCGGCCGCCGCCTTCCGGGCGGGCAGCCCTCAACGCGGCATCGCGCCCCGCCGAGATCACTTTTTTTCGCCAGGCGGCGCCGAGAAGGCCCTCGATCCGCCGCCCGAGCAACGAGCGGAGAGAGGCGGCGATCTCATCCGCCGCCGGGGCCGCCGTTCGGGAGCGAAGGGCGCGGGCCAAATTTCCGGGCTCCAGCGCCCGGCTCAGGCATTCGGTTCCAAAACAGCAATAAGCACCCCGCCCCGGCAACCGGCTATCCAACTCAGCGTACACCTCGCCGCCGGGGCCGGCCACCATTCGAAACAACGACTCGGGAGGGGCCTTCTTTCGGCAAGCAATGCACATGCGCTCGGGCACCGCCGCTCTTCCTCGCTTCAGCTAAACCGCCAAAAAACCCTTCCCGCCGGCCGGGAAGCCGGTTATTCCTCTTCGGCGACCACTTCGGCCTCGGCTCCAGCCTCACCCTCGGAGCCATCGCCAAAGGAGTTCGCCGCATCAATCAAAAGCTGGGCGCGTTTGGGTCCGATGCCGGGCACACTGCAAAGATCGTCGATCGATGCCTTCGTGATCGCGGCAATGGTTCCAAAACCGTTTTCGCTCAATAGCTGGACCATTTTCTCGCCCACCACATCGAGCCTCAAAAGATCGGATTCCGGGGAGCCGGCCGCCTCCTCCTCTTTCTTCCCTCCGCCGTCCGAGGCGAACGCCTGCTCGGCGACCATGCGTCGGTATTCGCTCTCTCCCTTCAAGTCGATTTTCCATCCCAGGAGCTTGGCCGCGAGGCGCACGTTCTGGCCCCCCTTGCCGATGGCCAACGAGAGTTGATCGTCGGGGACGAGGACTTCCATCCGTCCATCCTCCTCGTGGAGGGTGATGTGCTGGATCTTGGCCGGACTCAACGCATTTCCGGCAAAGGTCGTGACATCCTCGTTCCATGGAATAATATCGATCTTTTCGCCGCGAAGCTCTTGAACGATGGCCTGCACCCGGCTTCCCCGCGTACCCACGCAGGCGCCTACAGGGTCGATATCGCGGTCGTGGCTCACCACCGCCACCTTGGAGCGCCCGCTCGGCTCCCGCACGCAGCACTTGATCTCGACGATCCCGTCGTAAATTTCGGGAACCTCCAGTTCAAAGAGGCGAATTAGCAATCCGGGATGGGTCCGGCTCGCGATGACCTGGGGGCCCTTTGACGCCTCGCGGACCTCCAGGATGTAGGCCCGGATTCGATCGCCCCGCTTGTATACCTCGCGGAAAATCTGCTCGCGCCTCGGGAGGAGCGCTTCGGTGCGCCCGATATCGACATAAATATTGCCGCGCTCGACCTGCGAAACCGAGCCCGTGACGAGCTCTCCCTGGCGGCCCTTGAACTCTTCGTAAATATTGGACCGCTCGGCCTCGCGGACACGCTGGATAATGACCTGCTTGGCCGTCTGGGCGGCAATGCGCCCGAGGGTCTCGGTATCGAGCGAGATCAGGTAGGGGTCGCCGACCTGAATTTCGGGGCTCTCTTTTCTGGCGTCCTCGACATCGATCTCGGTCTCAGAGTCCTGGACGATCCGCACCACCTCTTTCACCACCTGGGCGGTGATTTCGCCCGACTCCTCGTCAATCGACACCTTGACGTTCTCGCCGAGGGAAAACTGTTTTCTGGCAGCCGAGGCGATGGCCGTTTTTAACGTATCGTAGAGAAATTTCTTGTCGATCCCCCGCTCTCGCTCAAGCTGATTGAGGACCGCCACCAACTCCTGGCTCACCCGCTTACCCCTCCATCCCCTTTACCGGGCCCGCCTTCGGGACCCTTGCCCTTAAAAACGGAATCCCAGTCCACTTCCAGCCGCGCCCGGGCGATTCCGCCGAGTGGGAAGGAGCGCTCCCCCCCATCATCCGTTTCGATAATAACAACATCGCTCTCGATGTCTTTTAAAACACCAGAGAACCGCTGCCTGCCGGAGGCATCGTCCCGCCTCCTGAGCCGTACGGTGACCCGCTGGCCGGCGAAGCGGCGAAAATCCGAGGCCTTTCGAAGCGGCCTCTCGAGCCCGGGGCTCGATACCTCGAGGACGTGGGAGGAGTTGACGGTACCCTCTTCCTCCATCCTGCCGCCCAGTTCGCGGCTCATCCGCGAGCAATCGGTCAGGTCCACTCCCCCCGGCTTGTCGATGAAAAGCCGGAACATCTGGCGCTTGCCGCCTCCGCCCCGCTCGATTTCCACCACCTCAAGACCCAGGTCGGCGGCCACGGCCTCGGCGAGGACCCAGATACGGCTGACTGCATCATGCGAAACCACGGGGCCCGGCTCCGGATCGGGACGAAAAAAAGCGGGCCGCCTTAGCGGGCCCACTTCCCATGCGTGTATTTAACACGCCGCCGATAATGTACCCCTCATTGGGAATTTGTGCAAGATGAGCCGCCGAACCGGAATGAATAATAAAAACTACCCTCGACCCGCCCCGCGCGACCTGGCCGGGCTTATCCGTCTTGCCCCTGTCAGGGCTCCATGCTAGATTTTCTCTCCCGAAAGCCCATGTTTATTCAGTATTTACCGGGAGGCAGGCTCGATGGCGACAGGAGAGGCCCAGCGACGCGAGATGGTCCGCGTGGACGACACGCTCGAGATTAGCCATCGAACCATCTCGGTCCAGGAAAAAGAAGCCCTCGAGCGCGAAATCATGGAGACCGCAGGCCAGGGGGGGATGGAATCGGTGGCCACCATCCTCCAGTCAGCCGGCCGGACAGTGGACCCCAAGTCGCCCACCTGGCGCGCCATCTCGCTGCTCGACCAAAAGCTCGATTTGCTCATCTCCCTGCTCCAGAAAGAGAACATCACACAGGAGGCCGAATTCATTCGCTGCAGCGTCAACGTGAGCGGCTCGGGGATTCGCTTCCCGAGCCAGCAGGTCTACGCGAAAGGGGATTTCCTCTGGATCGCGATGATATTTCCCTCCTCGCCCCCGATGCGGATCGAGGCCGTCGCCCATGTCGGACGGGCTCAAAAGTCGGGAAAATTCCTCGAACGCCTGCCCGGCGCCGTCGTAGATATATCCTCGAAATTCATCGCCATCAGGGCGAACGACAAGGAAGAGATTCTGCGCTACACCTTCCAGCGCCAGCGCGAGCAGCTAAGGGCCAAGCGGGAGAGTTGACCGCCTCAGGCCGCTCCGCAGGAGGGGCCGTCCCCGGCCCGAGGCGTATTTATTTTTCGTTATGTTTTTTTCATCATTATGGATAATCCGTTAGGAGCTTGATCGATGGCCACACCCCTTCCGATGCCGAAACTCGGACTTACCATGGAGGAAGGCACCATCCTCAAATGGATCAAATCCGAGGGCGAAGAAGTCGAAAAAGGAGAGATGATCCTCCAAATCCAGACCGACAAGGTCGAGTACGAGGTGGAGTCTCCGGACGGGGGAATCCTGCTCAAGACATTCGCGGCCGAGGGTGATGTCGTTCCCTGTGGGGACAACATCGCCGTTATCGGCGCGGAGGGCGAGGACACGGGCGCTTTTCAAAACGGGGGCGCCGCACCGGCGCCAACTTCAGAACCAGCGGCTCCCGAGCCTGTGGCTCCACCAGCCGTCCAGCCCGCGGCCCAGGCCGCCACGGGCCGCGTTCTCGCCAGCCCGGCGGCGCGTCGCGTCGCCCGCGAGTTGGGGGTCGACTACCGCACCCTCCGGGGATCGGGCCCCGGCGGACGAATCGTCCAGGCCGACGTCCGGTCGGCGGCGGGCTCCGGCGCTCCCCGATCCACGCCGGCCGCACCTCCCGCCGCGCAGACTGGGCCTCCCGCCGTGGCGGCCGCTGCTCCGGTCACCGGCATGCGGAAGGTCATCGTCGAGCGCATGGCCGCCAGCTGGGAGCAGGTTCCCCGCATCACCCTCCAGGCCGAGGTGGACCTCACCAACCTATTGGCGGTGCGCGAGGCCAGCAAGGCGGCCTGGGAGAGCGACCTCGGCGTCAAGGTCTCAATCAACGACCTGATCGTTTTCTACACCGCCCGAGCCGTCCGGCGGTTCCCGCAAGTCAACGTCCAGCTCTCGGGCGGCGAGATCCGCCGGATGCAGGATGTGAATATCGGCCTCGCCGTCGCCGTCGAGGAGGGCCTCATGGTGCCCGTCATCCGGGGCGCGGACCAGAAGTCCATCGACCAGATTTCGCGCGAGTCGCGCCAGTTGGCCGAGGCCGCCCGGACCGGCGGCCTCCCGCTGACCGCTCTCGAGGGCGGCACCTTCACGGTATCGAACCTGGGCGCCTACGGGGTCGATCACTTCTCGGCCATCATCAACGCGCCCGAGAGCGCGATACTCACCGTCGGCGCCGCGCGCGAGCGGGCCGTGGTGCGGGGCGGAGAGGTCGTCCCCCGGACCACCTGCTTCATCGGAATCAACGCCGACCACCGCATCGTGGACGGCGCCCCGGCGGCCGAGTTCCTCGGAGCGCTCAAGGACACCCTCGAGCACCCCAAGGTCATGCCCGCGTAGTTCATATCTGTAATATTATTTAAAAACAATGACTTGGAATCGACAACCTCACTGCGATTCGATCCCGGCGGAATATACTTGAGGGGAAGAGCCGCCTCGATCCGGCAGCCTTTGGGAGGCCGCCTGCGCCTCATGCCGGCCTACTTCTCAATCTGCCGGATTTTCATGTATATGACGCCCAGCAGGTAAAGCGTCAGAAAAATGGGCAAAAAGACCCAGCGCCGCCGGCCCTTGAATTCTTCGATTACGGATAGAGCGACCCCGAGTGCTTCGTCGGCGATTTTCTTTCCCTTTACCGCTTCCCATTCGACTTCCGAAAAAGAGAATGAATGTACCTGGGTCCGGGTTTTGATCAGCGAGATCCTTGCATTTTTCATGGTGAAGCTGGCTTCGGAGACCTCCATCCCGAGTCGCCGGGCTTCTTTCAGTTTCTCTCCGGTTTTTTGGATGGCGCTTTTGAGGTCCTCGATCGAACGGCGCATCGTGACCGCCCTCTGAAGCTGCGGCGACCCCTTTGCATGGCACCTGACACATACGGCGGTCGGATTGTCCCCGATCATCGAGTCAGTTGCCCGGAGCACCTTGTGGTTGGAGTGGCATATCGCGCATTCGGGAAGCCGGAGCCGCTCAAAGGCTTTCTTGTGTGAGCTCTTGACGAACAGCTCCCTGTTGTTCACATGACATTGTCCGCACATATCGCTCACGTTATTGACGTTCGGCGGATAGGCGCCGTGATTCCCGTGACAGTCGTTGCAGGTGGGGGCGGAAAGATCGCGCTTGACCATCAACAGGTTGCCGTGGACGCTCGCCTGATAGTTTCTCCACTGGTCCGTGGGGATTTTGTAGTCCTTCATGTATTCATTGTCGGAATGGCATTTCCCGCAGGTTTTCGCCACGTTCGCCGGATAGGTGGGCGAGGATATTTTCGAGCTCTGAAGTACGCTGTGCGAACCGTGGCAGCTGACGCACGTGGCGACCTTGATGTCCCCCTTGGCGAGCTTCATGCCGTGGACGCTGGTTATGTAGGCCGATAGCTGGCCAACCGGCATGGAAGGATTAAACTTTCGCATATATTCGAGATGCCCATGGCAGGTGCCGCAAAACCCGGGAATCTCGACCGGTTTGGGCGCGCCGCGAAATCCTTTCGCCTTGGACTTGGCCGCCATGATGTCGAGTGTGGTGGGGTCGCCCCCGTGGCAGTCGGCGCACGACAGCCCTACTTCCGCGTGTCTGTCGTTGCGCATCTTCTCCACCGGGGCCTTCAACTTCCCCCCCATCAGGTTGTGGCACTTGATGCAGGAATTCTTTAACGGGGGCTTCGAGGGCTGTCCCCGGGCCGGGCTGACGATGAATGCAATTCCCGCCGCGAAAACCAGGACCGCAATCCAAGTATGCTTGAAAATCATTTTTGCTCCCGCGACAGATCACTCAATAGGGCTTCAGGTACGCAAGACCGGTCAATGTGATCAAATATACGAGGGCTACGACGCCAACGACCGTCACCAGCCAATGATTTTTTCCGCTCGGAGCCCAGCGGTCCCAAAACGGAACCAGCAAAAAGACCATCCCGCCCAGACCGATGAGGTAGACCCCGAACACTTCTCCATCGATTCCAAGCACTTTCGCGGGGATGTATTTGAGGGACTGGGAGAGGAACGTAAAGAACCACTCGGGCCGGATTCCCGCGGGCGCGGAGGCCAGCGGATCCGCTTTTTCTCCGACCTCCCAGGGCCAATAAACGGACAACACCGCCAGAAGGCCGAGAAAGACCACCCAGACCATCGCCTCGCGGAGGAAAAAATTCGGAAAAAAGGGCAACGACCCGGATTTCCCCTTGCCGCCGTGCTCACTCATTCCCAACAGTTGAATCAGCGCCAGATGCACCAGGAGGACCACGGAGAATATAGGCGGCAAAATGGCGACATGGAGCGCATAGAAACGGGTCAGCGTGGGAGCGCCGATCGCGTCCGCTCCAAGCAGGAAGCGCTTTAACTCGTCCCCAATGAACGGAACGAGTTTGCTTAAATCCGTTCCGATTTTGGTGGCGAAATAAGAGAGCTTCGTCCACGGCAGGAGGTAGCCCGAAAAACCGAAGGTCATCGAAAGGACGAGCAGCAGCGCTCCGGTCACCCATATCAACTCACGCGGCCGGGTGTATCCGCGCATGAAATACACGCTGAACATATGAATGAACACCACAAGGACCATCAGGTTGGCCGACCAGCTGTGAATGGAGCGGATCAGCCACCCGAAGGGGACCTTCGACGAAATAAAAAGGACTGTCTCATGGGCCGTGTCCGGCGTGGGGATGTAATAGAACATGAGCATGATCCCCGTCATCACCTGGACGCAGAACAGCAAAAGGGCGGCGCCCCCGAAGAGATAGAAAATGGAAGCGTTGTGCCATGGAACCGTTTTGTCTTTCAGGAACTCGAGAACACCCGAAAGGGGTATCCGCTCCGCCCACCATGCGGGCCGCTTTGTCCCGGGAGTGGAATCTTGCTCGCCGTTCACGATCACACGTTTTTTTTCGGGGACACGAAGACTTCTTCGCCCCTGAGGGAAACATTAAGGGGCCGTAGCGGGGCGGGCGGAGGACCCGAAACGTTTCGCCCCCTCAGATCGAAATAGCCATTGTGGCAGGCGCACCAAATGCGCTCCGTATCGGGGCGAAACTGGACCGTACAGGAAAGGTGGGTGCACTCGGCGTCGAAGGCCCGGAATTCCCCGCCAATGGTTCGGATCAAAATTCCGAGGCGGGAGCCGTAGCGGAAAATGCGGCTGGAGTTGGGTTTTAACTCCGAAACCTTGGCAACCTTCACGGCGCCCACGCTGGCCGAGGCATTTTTGGCGGGGCGAAGAAACCGGAACGCTGGATAACCCAAGGTGACAATGAAACCCAGAACCCCCCCGCCAAGGAACAAATCGAGGAGACGCCTTCTGGCCAGCCGAAAAACGGTATCGTCAGACATAAAAACCCCCCGGCGACGAGGTTTCACTGCTTCAGCGGGGAGGGCTTCCCCCTAATATATGACAAAAGGATGGAAATATCCACTAATCTGCCGGTGCGCCGGGGCCCGGGTCTCTCGGAGCGCTCAAGGAGATACTCGATCACCCCAAGGCATGCCGGCACAGAGCTAAATAAGTACACACTTAAAACAGTTACTTACACTGATTAACTTCATCGCATTTCGATGCCGGCGGAACTTGCTAGAGGCCCTCCTTGCGGTTTCACTTCCCTTCGCTGTGGCCAGGATGACGCCTCCTCCCTTCCCTAACTCGCCATCTGCCCGGGCTTTCGATCGGGGCGCTGCATCTCGAAGACATCCTGGCTCCGGCAGTAGTGGTTCCCGGCCAGGCGGCCGACGGGCTGGAGCAGGATCGGGTCGATGTATTTCTCATCGATCATGACATCCTCCCGGATGTGCCAGCGGATGACCTCGCCGATGACGAGGTGGGTCCGCTCGCCAGGCTCCCCGTTCGTGAGGAGATTACGAAACTCGCACTCCATGGCCACCGGGGCGGCCGCGATTCGCGGGGCGGGAACCAGGTCGGCGGGGATCGCCTCGAGGCCCGCCTCCTCGAACTCGTTCACCTCGGGCGGATAGTTGCCGGCGCAGATGTTCATCTGTTCCTCCATCCCGTTCACCACGACATGGATGACATACCCTTGAGTCTCGAAGATGTTCCGGGTGGTGTGCTTCTGGTCGTTTTCGCGCTCGCCCACCGAGATCGAGACCATGGGCGGGGCGTGGGAGACGCAGGTGAAGAAACTGAAGGGGGCGAGGTTCGCTACGCCCGCCTTGCTGACGGTGCTGACCCAGGCGATCGGGCGCGGCACGACGGTGCCGACCATGAGGCGGTAGATCTGCCGCCGGTCGATGTCGGCGGGGTCGATGGTTCGAAAGCTCATTCGGGTTGCTCCTTTCCTGTCGCCAGAAAATAGCGGGGGACGCCTCGATGACGCCCGGGGTTAAAAATCGTCGTCGTACTCGTAGCGAAGGCCGTCCGGCTCGTCCGGATCGGCGGGGCGGCTGAGGGTCCGCTGGGGTGAATCGCCCTTCTTGGGCGATTCCACCTCCCAGGGCGGGCCGCCCTCCCCCTGGGGCGGGGCGTCCTCCCCCCGGGCCGGGGCGGTGTCCTCCTCGAGCGACCAACGCTCGTACAAATCCTCGGGAAGCTCCGAGACGAAGCGAGAGAGACGTGAGAATACGCCCATCCGCCGGCTGTCGCTCTCGAGCATCGGATAGCACAGATGAAGGTCGTCCTTCGTCCGCGTCAGGCCGACATAGAACAGGCGGCGCTCCTCTTCCTCCCCGTCGGGGTCGGCGAGGGCCCTCTGGTGGGGAAAGTGGCTGTCGGTGAGCCAGATCATGAAGACGACGCGCCACTCGAGCCCCTTGGCCTGGTGAATCGAGCTCAGGACGACGGACTCCTCGGGGGCCTCCGTGCCGCCGGGCGCCGTCCCCTCGGCGGCGACCGATCCCATCAGCGCCAGGTCAGAGAGGAAGGTCTCTGGCGATTCGTACTGCATGGCGAACTCGGCGAGCTGGTTGATGTCCTCGACCCGGGCCGGGGCGTTGTCGAAGGCCGCCTCCATATAACTCTCATAAAATCTTTCGAGGACAAGGGAGATCATCTCGGTGGGGAGTGGAACCCCTCCCCCACCCTCTTTTCCGGGCCGCCCGAGTCCGGCCAGGTCGGCGATCAGTCCCCGGAACACCTCCCAGCTCTCTCGCGCCCCCCGGGGGATGATTTCCGCCCCGCCGCCGCAGGCGAAGGCGAGCGGGTCCTCCTGCGCCCTCAGCACATTCCAGATGCGGGCCGCCGTCGCCTCCCCGATCCGGGGCAGGAGCTTGAGCGCCCGCTTCCAGGCAAGCTCGTCGGCCGGACAGGCGACCAGCCGCACGAAGGCGGTAACGTCCTTGATGTGGCGCTGCTCGAAAAAACGGAGCCCGCTCCTGATCTCGAAAGGTATGCCCCGGCGGGTGAGCTCCATCTGGACTTCCATGGAGTGGTAGTGCGCCCGGTAGAGGACGGCCATCTCCGAGAGGGGGATTCCCTCGTCGCTCAGTTCGAGGATCCGCTGGGCGATGAAGTCGGCCTGCTGGAGCACCTCGCGGCAGGGGACGAGGGCGGGCAACGGACCCGCCCCCCGGGTGGTGGCGAGCTCTTTTTTGAACTGCCGGCGGTTGTGGAGGATCGAGGCGTTCGCCAGCGTGAGGATGGGCTGGGTGCTCCGGTAGTTCGCCTCGAGCCGGAACAGTCGCGCCCCGGGGTAGCGGTCCGGGAATGTGATGATGTTCTCGAAGTGGGCTCCCCTGAAGCTGTAGATGCTCTGGGCGTCGTCCCCCACCACGGTCAGATTTTTATGACCCCCGCCCAGGAGGTCGATGATGTCGGCCTGGATTTTGTTCGTGTCTTGATACTCGTCCACGAGTACGTGCCGGAAGCGCTCCTGGTAGAGGGCGCGGACGTCCTCGTGCCCGGCGAGCAGGGCGCGCGTCTGGGTGAGGAGGTCCGAGAAGTCCATCGCCTGGATTTCCTTCTTGCGGGTCCGGTAGGCCTCGGCCACCCCCTCGACCTCGGCGATCCGGTCCGCCAGATAAGGCGCACGGTCCATCACGGCGTCGGCCACCCCGCGATCGGTGTCGGCCGAAAAGGAGAGAAGCGACTCGAGGACTCTTCCCTTGGGAAAATGTTTTTCCTTCGGGTCCACCCCGGCCAGGCGGATGCAGTCGCTCACGAGGTCCGTGGCGTCCTCCCGGTCGAGAATGGTGAAGTTTTGCCCGAAGCCGAGCAGAGCGGAATGGTTCCTGAGAATCAGGTTTCCCACGTGATGGAAGGTGCCGCCCCAGATGCGCCGCACGTCGTACTGGATCAGGGTCGCCACGCGGTGGAGCATTTCGCGCGAGGCGCGGTTGGTGAAGGTGAGAAGAAGAATCGACTCGGGCCGCACACCGTCCTCGACAAGACGCGCGAGGCGGTAGGTGACGGTGCGCGTCTTGCCGCTGCCGGCGCCGGCGATCACGAGGAGCGGGCCGCCGCCGGCCATCACGACATCGAGCTGTTGCGGGTTGAGCTCGTCCTCGTAGGCGAGTCCGCCCGATCGCGAAACAGGAGGCCGCTTAAGGGTGTACTTTCTTCCACCCCCTGTGGGCCTTCCGCCTCCGGACGAGCCGGGACCAGTCATATTATCGCGCTCCGAGCGCTCCGGCTGCGGGCGGGGGGGACCGGCGCGCATGGGCTCCGGATTGACTTATCCGAAGCGGGCCGCTAGATTGCCCATGGTACATCCCCAATCGGGAGCCTTCCAAATGAGCATTTATCAATCATTTTTCGACGGCATGGCCCTTGGATTCTTCCTGGGCATTTTGACGTTCTATATTGTCTACCGCTACAAGATCAGGCGCGCCAATAAACCCAAGAACGACATCGACAACCTTGTCGATGACATCAAGAGCTACTACCGGGGCGTGTCCGAAAGAAAACCGGACGACTTCGAATAGGGACCGATCCTCCACCGCGCCACTCGCTCACCTCTACCTTTACTCAAACCCTTCACCGCGTCAGTACTCTTACGCCATCACGCTTAAAGATAGGGCTTCTCGTTCGAGGCCAGCGCCGGGCCCAGGTGGGAGAGTGCGTTCATCATCACCACCCCCCAGCCCCGGATCTCGTCGTATTCGACGAGGTTGATAGCGGCGTTATGTTGACGAATCGCCCGCATGTCGTTCAGATCGATATGAAGAATCCGGCAAAGGAGGGTCGTAATCGCGAGGTTGTGGCTGACGGCGACGACCATCTCGCCCGGGTGACGGCTGTGAATCGATTCGACGGCGGTCCAGGCGCGCTTCTGCAAATCGGGCAGGCTCTCGCCGCCGGGCGTCAGGGCCTCGGCCGGCCGCTCCCGCCAGAGGTCCCAGAAACCATTGTACTTTTCCTTGACGTCGGCGATCCGCATCCCCTCGAGATCGCCCTGGTTGAGCTCGGCAAGACCGTCTTCCTCATAGATAGGGAGGCCGCCCAGCCCCTCGGCCAGAATCCCCGCCGTCTCCCGGGCGCGGATCAGCGGGCTTGAATAGATCGCCGCTATCGGGCGGCCCGCCAGGGGCGGAATCAAGGCCCTTGCCTGGGCCAGGCCGACATCGTTCAGGGATTTGTCGGAGACGCCCTGGATCCGGTTTTCGGCGTTCCAGGCCGTCTCGCCGTGGCGAAGCAGGTAGAGAAACAACGGATATACTCCGGGCAGCGCTATCGGTGGTTTGCGTAAGGGGCGCCGGTCAGTTTTCGAATTTCAAAAAATCGTCCGGTTTGAGGTCTTCGAGCCACTTCTTGACTTCCTCGGTGTCGTCCTCGAGGGGCTTTTCCCTGGACTCCGGTCCCTTGTCGCCCCCCTCTTCTTCTTCGGACTCGGTGAGTTCGATGCTTTTCGCCTCCTCGAGCACTTTCTCCTCGACAAAGATCGGCGCGCTCATCCGGAGGGCCAGCGCGATGGCGTCCGAGGGCCTCGAGTCGATGGATATCTCCGAGCCGTTCATCGCGAGATAGATTTCGGCAAAAAAAGTATTGTCGCGCAGATCGCTCACGAGGATGCGAGTCACCTTCCCCTCGACGCCGTTGATGATGTTCTTGATCAGGTCGTGGGTCATCGGCCTCGGCGTCTCGAACTCCTCTATCTCGCGGGCGATGGCGTGCGCTTCGAAAATGCCCACCCATATCGGGAGAGAGCGCTCGCCCTCCGTTTCCCGAAGGATAACAATTGGAACATTCGTCAAGGGATCGAGGGTGAGCCCTTTCACTTTCATTTCGATCATGTTGCTCTTTCCTCCAATACCGCGCCTTGGGTCAAAGCCACTCCACCGAGGTTACTGACACTTCCCCGGAGAACCTCCACCTCCACCAACTCACCGATTCGGGGGGGCGGTCCCTCGAAATGGAAGTGTACCCGATGATTCGCCCGGCTGCGACCCATATAACGGCTGGGGGCGGAAATCTGGAGGAGCCCGCCCCCGGATTCGCCTCCACCGGGCGGTTTTCCGGCCTTTTCACGCAACGGGCCCTCGACCATCACCTCGACAACCGACCCCTCGAGCCCGCTGTGAAGCGCTCCCGATATTTCGCGCTGAAGCTGCTGAACAGCCTTAAAACGCTCGTCTTTCGCCTCATCGGCCACCTGGCCGGCCATGCCGTCGGCCGGGGTCCCCGGCCGCGGCGAGTATTTAAAAAGGTAGATATTATCGTAGCGCGACTCTTTCAGAACCCGGAGGGTATCCTCGAAATCAGCGTCGGTCTCCCCCGGAAACCCGACGATAATATCCGAAGTGATCGCCCCGCCCGGCACCCGCTCGCGGTAGAGGGCTAACTTGGCCAGATATTCCTCGGCCGTGTAGCCGCGCTCCATCCTCCGGAGAACCTCGTCGCTGCCCGACTGGACGGGCAGGTGAAGGTGCTCGCACACCTTCCCGCACTCGGCCATCGCGCCGATCATGTCCTCGCCGCAGTCCTGGGGGTTGGAGGTCATGAAGCGGATCCTCTCGAGGCCTTGGACCTCGTCCAACCGGCGGAGCAGGCCGCCGAATGTCGGCTCACCCTCCGTCTTTTTTCCGTAGGAATTGACGTTCTGGCCCAGAAGATGGATTTCCCGGAATCCCTCCCGGACGGCGGCCTCGACCTCCTCGGCGATCAGGGCGCTCGGCTTGCTCCACTCGGGCCCACGCGTATAGGGGACAACGCAAAACGAGCAGAAATTATCGCAGCCGCGAGCGATGCTCACATAGGCGCTCGGGCCGCCGCTCCGGCGAATGGGCGCCAGTTCCGTGAAATCGGGTTCGACCGCCTCGGTGTCGCAGACCCTTCCCGCCTCGATCCCCCGGAGCAGCTCGGGAAGTTTCGAGATGTTCTGGGTCCCGAAAATCAGATCGACGTCCCCGCTTCTTTTGGCAATGCGTTCGCCCTCGCGGGTGGCGAAGCAGCCGCAGACCCCTATCTTCAGGTCCGGGTTATCCTTCTTGAGCTTGCGCAGGCGGCCCAGCTGGCTGAACACCTTCTGCTCGGCGCGGTCGCGGATGGAGCAGGTGTTAAGAAGAATCAGGTCCGCTCCCGCCGGGTCGTCGCTGGGCTCGTAGCCTTCACCGGTCAGATAGCCGGTGATCGTCTCCGAGTCGTAGCGGTTCATCTGGCAGCCGTAGGTGATGATGGTGAATCGCTTGCTCAATTCTCCTAAACTCCCATTGCGCTCGTTCGGTTGGCGGCGTGCGATGTGCAGCCGTGCGACATCGCCCACTTTATCATATCGACCCTGCATTTTCTTTAGGCTATCGTTCGGGATGTGATTCCCATGCATTAAACGGGACAAGGGCAACGGAACTGGAGCATGGGGGCCGTCAATGGGACTGGGTGAGAACCCACGCTCCACATCCATTGGCCCATTGCCCCCATTGGGAGGTAGAGCGTTGAGGGCGCTGTGTTTTCACGGGCGGCGGGAAGCCGGCATGAGCGGAGACTTCCTCATCGCGGCCCGGCACATCGGCGGCGCGGCGCACCGGGCAGGGCTCTCGGCCCAAGTGCGGACGTCGATGTGGCCCGCGCCGCCGGGAGGGGCCGACCGGGCGATAGTCCGCATCGCACCCGAGCCGCTCCGCGATTTGAGCGTTCCCGGAAAATTCGATCTCGAGCTGATCTGCGAACCCTCGCTGGCGGTCATCCCCCCTATGGGCGGGGCCCTGCTCCCCGGAGGCGTCCTCCTCGTCAACGCCCCGGTTCCTCCAAATACTCCACCGGACGGCCCTCCTGTCTTCTCGGCCGATCTCGGCGCGCTGGCCACCCGGCTGGGAGCTCCCCTCTCCTTCGCCCTCGCCGGGGCCGCCTGGGCGGCGATGGCGACACTGGCCCCCGAGATGGCGTTTCCTCCCGGAGCCATTGAATCCGCCGCACCAGATGCGGGGGGGACACCAAATGCCGGAGGCATGCCGGACCCCGGGGGAATGCCGAGTGCCGGGGGCACACCTTCGGAGGAGGCCGAAAGAAAACTTCTCCGGGCGGGGTTTGAGCTGGGTGCGGCCCTTCTGGCCGGGGGCGAGCCGAGCGCCGGGGGCGAGCCGAGCGCCGGGGGCAAGCCGAGCGCCGGGGGCGCTCCGTGAACCCGGGGCGAGCCGAGCGGAAATTGCGCCCGTTGACGACGCCTCCCGGCCACGGCTAGGGTGTCACCGAAAAATCACCCCGCCCTTCATTACTATTAATCGCCCGTCACCGCCCGCCGCTGCGAACCACCGCCCGGAACCGGCTCCCGGAAGGGCCCCGCCCCCCGGAAGGACCTGCGCCGCCAGGACGACCGCGATGAAATATCACCGCCTATTAAAGGGAATGGCCTGTCTGGGGATGGCAGCCGGGCTGACCGGCTGCGCCGCCGTCCGGTCCGCTCTTTTTCGCTCCGGGCCTTTTTCCGCAGGTTCTCGCCCCGCCGCTCGGTACGACCCCGCCGCTCGGTACGGCCCCGCCGCTCGGTACGGCCCCGCCGCTCGGGGCGAAACCTCTTTCGAGGTGGGCCTCTGGGTTCAAGCCGAGGGAAGCCAGCGGACCCTGGACAACAAGGTAAAGATTAGAGCCCTCGTGGCGCAGGCGCGCAAATCGGGCGTCACCGACATCTACGCCCAGGTCTACCGTAGCGGGCGGGCCTGGTTTCCCACCCGCTACGCCGACGACTCGCCCGCCCGGCGCGCGGGGGGCGATCCGCTAGCCTATCTCCTGAAACTCGCGGCGAGAACCCCCGGTGGGCAGGCGATTCGAGTGCACGCCTGGATCAACGCCTTCTCGCTGGCCAGGAACGCGAAGGCGCTCATCATCTCGGACCTCGGCGAGGAGGCCGTCCTTCGCGATCAGTTCGGCCACTCGCTTCTCGAATACCCCCCGAGCGGGAAACCCCCCTGGGCGAAAGGATTCGGACTCGGGACGCCGGGGATATTCCTCGATCCGGCCCATCTGGGAGTCCGCCGGAGGCTCGTCATCATCGCCTCTGAACTCCTCCGACGGTATCCCACCCTCGCGGGAATTCATCTCGACTTCATCCGCTACCCCTACGCCCTGCCCATCTCGCCGGGCTCGCGCTTTTCCCCCCGCCTGGATTTCGGCTACGGGCGGGACTCGGTGGCCCGCTTCCGGCAAGAGACGGGCCGCCGGGCTCCGCTGGCCGGGGCATCGGTCTCCCGGCCTGACTACGAGGCCTGGGACACATGGCGCCGGAGACAGGTGACCGAGGCCGTCCGCGAGGTTTTCGGCGCGATTCGGGCAATCCGGCCCGCCTCGCGCCTCTCGGCCGCCCTTTTGCCCTGGCCAGAACGGGCCTATTTGTCCTCGTTTCAGGACTGGCGGAGCTGGCTGCGCGAGGGGCTTCTCGGCAAGGCGATCGTGATGAATTATTCGAGGGACATGACCCTTGCCTCCGAGATCACCCGGAGTGCGGCAGCCACAAGAATCACTTCAAGATACCCGGACAAACAATTGATAATAATTGGATTAGGAGTATGGCTTTTCGAGGAGAATCCCCCCGCCCTCTGGCGCCAATGGCGGGACGCCCGCCTCGCGGGAGTAGATGGCGTCGCCCTGTTCTCCTACGATCAGATGGCCGGCAAATCCGGATTATGGCGCTTCCCTCGCCCCAAAACCCCGTCGTTACAAAGGATTCCATAAATTTCCGCTTGCATATGGAGCCCAATCTGTATAATATTTTCTAGATAGCAAGATCCGCCCTCCTGATTTTGTGCCGCCTGTAGGGAAGCCCATCAATATATTGTACCGCCTAACTGGGCAGGAGCCTTTTCCGCCCGATGGTGCCGCCTTATGCGGACCAGGAGAAGGGAGATTATGAACAAAGGGGATCTCATCAACGCCATCGCAAGCGAAACGGACATGAGCAAAGCAGGCGCTGAGGCAGTGCTGAATGCTTTCGTCACCTCCGTCACCGGGGCCCTCAAGGGCGGAGATAAGGTGACGCTGACGGGCTTTGGCACCTTCAGCATCTCCAACCGCGCCGCGCGCATGGGGCGCAACCCCAAAACGGGCGAGCCGATTCAGATACAGGCGTCCAAAGTGCCGAAGTTCAAGGCGGGGGCCGGCCTCAAGGGAGCGGTGAAGTAGTCAGAAGGATTCCAGCCTCTCGCCGCCCGCGTGCGGAGAGGAAAATCATCTGTTCATGGCCATGACGGAAACGGGGGAGCTGCCGTGCTCCCCCGTTTTTTTTGCCCCCCCGAGTCGATTCCGGTGGCATACTAAGGACTTTGATTGACACCTTTATGCTTTGGGATATATACAAAGGTGTTTAGGATATGAAACTCCGATGTTCCTGTTCCTGATAATCACCGCAAAGGATTGACCGAATGTCCGCATC
Source organism: bacterium (assembly GCA_030922375.1). Classification (GTDB taxonomy): domain Bacteria; phylum UBA8248; class UBA8248; order UBA8248; family UBA8248; genus UBA8248. Next base: position 24,773 of record JAVEPB010000082.1, read on the forward strand.
CGAAATAACTCCCATCGACAAAGTAACCTTGGGACGGCGTGGTGCCATGGCCACCCTCGCCATGGCGGCCGGGATAGTGGTGAGCTACGGAACCGCAGCCATCTGGCCTGCGCTACCTGTTCGGGCGGCAAAAGCCCCCGCGGATGGTCCAGGTCCTCTCGGCGGCCCTCTCCGAGGTTCCCGACGGCGGAAGCCGCCTGGCGCAGGACCTTTCGGGGCGGAAATTCCTCCTTGTCCGCTCGGGCGAGAGCGTCAGCGCCTTCTCCACCACCTGCACCCACCTGGGCTGCCAGGTCCACTGGAAGACCGAGGATAAGGCGTTCATCTGCCCCTGCCACGATGCGGTCTTCGATGCCGACGGAAACCCGGTCAAGGGGCCTCCACCGACCCCCCTGGCCCGCTACCCGGTCGAGGTGCGCGGTTCCAGTATCTTCGTTTCGATGCCGGAGGCCTGAGCCGTGGCCGATCGGATTCTCAACTGGGTCAGCGAACGCATCCCCTTTGACTGGGACAATCTCAAGCATTTCTCCAGCGAACCCATCCCCCGGCACATGCACAAGTGGTGGTTCTGCCTGGGCGGGACGCCGCTCTACCTCTTCATGATCCAGCTCGTCAGCGGAATCGCCCTCACCTTCTACTTTGTCCCCGACCCGTCGAAGGCGTACGAATCGGTGCGCTACATCACCGAGGAAGTCCCCTTCGGCTGGTGGGTGCGGGGGATTCACCGCTGGTCGGGCGAGTTGATGGTGGTCTCGGTCATCCTCCACATGATGCGGGTGTTCTTCACCGCCGCCTACAGGCGGCCGCGCGAGATCAACTGG
>JAVEPB010000083.1 GCA_030922375.1 bacterium
GGCCCGAAATATCGAACACCTGATGGAAGTCGAGGTTTTGCTCCCGCATCTTGCGGTGGATGCTGGAATGGAGCTTGAATCGGGCCGAAACCTCGACATTGATCCCGGCCCGCCCGAGGGAGTCGCACACCAGCGATTCCGTCTCCTCGAGGAAAGCCTTCCGGTCGGCGAAACCCTCCTTCAATTTGTCGTCGATTTCCGCATACTCTTCGGGATGGAGATGGCGAAAAGCGATCTCCTCGAGCGAGCCCTTGAGCCACCCGATTCCCAGGCGGTTAGCCAGCGGCGCGTATATCTGGGCCGTTTCGCGCGCGATCCGCTCTCGTCGTCCGGGCGGCAAATACTCAAGGGTCATGGCGTTGTGCAGACGGTCGGCCAGTTTGATCAAAATGACGCGAATATCGTGCGACATCGCGACAAGCATTTTCCGGTAGTTTTCCGCCTGGCGAACCCGGGCGCTGGAGTTATCGAGCCTGGCCAGCTTGGTCACGCCGTCCACGAGCCCGCTCACGTGGCCGCCGAACAGCTGGGTGATTTCGTCGATGGTCGCTCCCGTGTCCTCCGCCGTGTCGTGAAGAATACCGGCGGCCACTGTTTCGGGGTCCTGGCGCATGATGGCCAGGATGCGCGCCACCTCGAGGGGATGGGAGATATAGGGCTCTCCCGAAATGCGGGATTGCCCGCGGTGGACTTTCGCTGTGTAGATGTAGGCTCGTGTGATGAGGTCGGAGTTGCCCGAGGCGTACTCTTCCACCAGGTCAACAATGTCCATGATCCGGGCCGGTGGAAGGCCCTCTAGCCTGGGAGGCATTCCGATCTCTCCTCGTTCGGGTCCGCTCCGCTAAAACGCTACCCGAGGGGAGGATATAGCGTCAAGACAGGAAGTTAAGGCCCATAGCGAAATAGACCCCCCGACGCGGAGGAGGCCTGAGCGATTCGGAGGAAACGGTGATCAGTAGGCGCGGAGAGGGGATACCACGAAGTCCGCCATGCCGGGCGCCATATAGTCGGACTCGGAGCTGTGGCGGTTCACCACGACCGCCCCTTTGTTGCATATTTCAACGCAGAGGCGGCAGCCCACGCAGGTGCTCTGGTCCACGACGGCCACCTGGCTGTGGTCGCGCTCGACCGAGGAGCGGGCCATGACGATGCAATCGAACGGGCATATGTCCACGCACCAGACGCATCCCGTGCAATTCTCCTCGATGACAAAAGCCTTGGGCATTTCCTTGTGCTTGATATTCGTGATGCGGCCGCCGCTATCGTCCTGAATCGACTCGACCGGACAATACTTACCGCACACCCCGCAATCGATGCACAGGGATTGGGTGATGACGTAAATCTCCCGGCCCTTGCCCTCGAAACCCTTGGCGGTGACGCCGACCCCGCTGTCGCCGCGAATGGCGCTCGTCGGACACACAGGAAGACAGGCATCGCACCCGATACAATCACCGAAAATAAAATGCGGCATCCGGTTTCCTCAAAAAAACTCCGGGCAGGGGGGCTGTTGGCCCGTCCGGCGGCGCCGGCGGGGCCAAGTACCGGACTTCATTGGTCATATATCCGTTTTTCGCTTTATTTGTCAAGCGATTCCGGGGGACGGCCAGACCGGGCCGGACTCGAGAGACTTGCCTCTCCCCCCTTTTTTGTAGAGAATACCCCCGTTTAAGAGAGCGCGGCATCGCCCGTCTGAATGCCCAAGGGCAGAGAGGGATTACTCCGAGATGGAAGAGTTTATTAAGATTTTATCGAAACCTGACAATATCCCCATCGCGATTATGGCGCCCCTTGTCGCATTTTTTGTGTGGCTCTCGATTTCTCAGGGCCTCCGCCACGACAAGCTCAGCGAGGAAGGAAAAAAGGACGCCATCTACGACGAGATGATCCGCTAGCAACATACCATCGGAGGGGGCACCACGGTCACCGGGCCTGCCAGGTGCATCCGCCGGCGCCGAAGTCTTCTTGCCTGCCGCCATTTCCTCAAAAGGTTCCGGACGGGCACTAAATGATTGAAGTCATAGTTTTTGCCCTTATCTTGGGATTCCTCGCGATCTTCTTCGTCAAGAAGACCACCACGAATATCGCCCTCGAAGAGGATTTCGAAAAAAACCGGACTGACACCGAGGTCCAGGACCTCCGCCGAATGTCGCGTCAGGAGTTCGAGCGTGCGCTCAAGAATCTTATCGAGGACATGGACCTGAGGATAGTCGAGACCGTTTGGGTGAACGACGAGGAAGTCGACATTCTCGCCCACAACCCGGCTCCCGTGATCGGCGGCGACTATATCGTTCACGGGATACTGGTACCCGACGGCCACTACGTGGACTCCATCCGCGTCATCGGCCTCTCCGATACCGTTCGGGCCGAGAAGGCCCTGAAGGGAATCCTGGTATCGACCGGCTTCTTTACCGAGGAAGTGGTTAAGTATACCGAAGGGGCCCCGATGGAGCTGATCAATGTGTCGAAATTCCGGGAGCTGCTCAGGGCGCGCGGGCTCCCCTGGCCCGCTTAAGAGCGAAGACGTCCGGAGCGAAAAAAGCCTCCTCGGCGAGGGGGCTTTTTTTCTTTATCGATTTTATTTCTACGCCGCTAGGCCAGCCAGTAAAAAACGCTCACTCCCACAACAAGGGCCGTCATCAACAAGCG
>JAVEPB010000084.1 GCA_030922375.1 bacterium
CGCTTGTTCATCGGATAGAAACAAAGATACCGGTCCTCGGGTATCTCCATGAAGAGCCTCCCGATCATCCGCTCCCGCTGACTGGCCATCTCGGCGGCCCAGCGCTCTTTCCACTCATCCCCCCCCGGCTTGAGTCCCGCCTCGACGAGCTCCCCGTGAAATTTGACGGTCATCTCATAGAGCCCGAGCTCGAGGAACGAGAGATACGAAGTCGTCTCCCTCAGGTAGCCGTAAAGCGGAAGCCGTCTGAAGCCGAGCTCCACCTCGTTCAACTCGTCCAGCGTCTTCCTGAAATTCAAGAACAGCAGGTCCCCCTTGTGGCCGAGCAGGCTGAAAGCCGCGCTCTCTCCGTCCGCTACACCGGCGGCCTTTTCCAGATACCCCGCCGCCCCGGCGGCCACCTCCGCCTTTTCCGCCTCGGGCGCCGCGTTCCAGCGGGGCCAGTCCACGCTGAAAATCTGGTGGAGCACCGACCAGCCGTCCAGCGTCCGGGGCGCCACCGCCTGATCGTTGTTTTCGCTCACGTTTTCGCTCCCGGTTTCGTGGGTCGGTTGAATTCAGGCGGGTATTCTAGCAGACCGGCGGGGGGCATCAACGGGGCGTTTCATATTTGCGGAGGCTTAAGATGACAGCGGTTTGTCATTCCGAGCGAAAAGTGAGGTGGCTCTGAGCGAAAAGCGAAGAGCCTGCTTGAGAAAAGTCCGGCGGCCGCGCTAGCCGCCTTCGAGTTTGAGACCCGGAAGGCTCTTGCGGGTCCTCTGGATCATTTCGCGCAGCCTCCGGGCGTTCACCGCGCCGGGTACGAGTTCGCTCCCGACGACGAAGGCGGGGGTTCCGGTGATGCCGAGCGCCCGGGCCAGCGCCCGGTTATGGGCGAGTTCTTTCCCGATGGCGGGGGCGTCCATCTCCCGCCGGAGTTTTTTCGCGTCTATTCTCAGCGAGGCGGCGAGCGACATGAGGCCCGCCTCGCTCGTCTTGACCCGGCCTCCCATCAGCGCCTTGTGGAATTCGACGTATTTTCCCTGCGCCTTCGCGGCCAGCGCCGCGCGCGCCGCGAGAAGCGAGCCCGGCCCGAGGATGGGGAACTCCTTGAAGACGATTCGCACCTTGGGGTCGCTTTTTTCGATCTCCACCAGCGCCGGGAACGATCGGCGGCAGTAGGAGCAGTTGTAGTCGAAGAACTCGACCACGGTGACATCTCCCTCGGGGTTTCCCCCGACGGGGGAGCCGGGGCTTCGGGTGAGTTCCTCGCGGCGGGTCTTGAGGTTCGCCTTCGCCCGTGCGGCCCGCGTCGCCTTCTGGCTGGCCGCATGGTCCCGGACCGATTTCAGGATGACCTCCGGGTGGCGGAGGATGTAACGCTCGATCAGTTTTTCGATCCGCTCCCTGTCCATCCAGGGCGCCGCCTTTTTCGGCTCGGCGGCCCCGGCGGCGGCGGGAACAGCGGTGGTGACAGCGGCGGCGGCGACCGCGGCAAGCAGCAACGATACGGCCCGGTTCGTGATTTTACCGGTGGTTATCAAGGTTTTCTCCGATCGAAAAGAAATAGATTGATGGCGCATTTGGCGAATTAAAAAGGCCATAATTCCGGCCGCTGGCGAAGTCTTCACCTGTCTCCCCGCCTCGACGATTCGAGGGGGAGCTTGGGCGGGCCGCCGGTGGCGTCCGCTTCCTGAAAGATATCATGACACCCCACGCAGGCCGCCCGCGCCGCTCCGAGCCGGCGGACGATTCCGCCGTAATCCGCCTTCCGGGCGGCGGCTTCGATTCCCTCCGTCACCTCGAGGAGCTGGGCGGCCCGGTCCTCGTAAATCTCCTGCGCGGCGCCTTCCCTCAGATTGACCGTCCATTGGACAAGGTCCTTGAGCCGGGCGGCTTGGTCCCTGATCCGCTTTTCAGCCCGGGGCGGGACGAACTCTCCGTCGAGCCCGAGGGTGAGCGTCCGCTTGGCCAGCCCGAGGAGGGCGCTCTCCAGGGCGGTCATCACCTCCTTGAGCGATTCGTAGTCGTTTTCGAATTCGAAGTTTACCGATCTTGTCCCGCCCTTTGGGATGTTCTTGCAGCCCGAATGTGGCGCTCCCTCGATGCGGGCGGTGACAGCGTAGGCGCCTCGCGGGCCCAGCGCGATGTTGGCGGCGTAGGCCGGCTCGCCGCCAACGAGCGACCGCCGGAGCCGAAAGGTTTTGCGCCAATCGTCCCGTTCGAACGTCAGCCAAACCCCCGGGCCGCCGATGGCTTTCAAATCGCGCCAGCGGCGCAGGTGGAGCAAAAAACGATGAGAAAAAGCGCTCATTTTTTTATGAAGCGCCCCGGGCGAAATTTTCCCGCCCTTCCCGGGCGTCCACTTCGGCGGAGTGGCGGCCAGCTTGATCGAATAACAGCCCGAGGGCTTCTCTCCCACCTCCTGATAGACGTACGAAATCCGGCTGGTGTGATGGGCCGCCGAGGGCGGGAGGAGGCCCAGCGGAAGCGCCAGCGCGATAGCGGCCCACAGCGCCCGGCGGCGAGTGCTAGAGAAATTGTGTTTCGGGCGGGATGGATGGAACAAACGGCGCTCCTTTTTCGTTTGAACTGAAAGCGGCGCCCGCTCCGGGCGAGCCCCTACTCTTATCAGGGATTCGGCCGGGGTTCCATCGGCGCCTCCCGGTGAGCCGAAGGGGAGGATGGCTTTTGTAAGTAATTGAAAAAATTTAACTTAATGGAAAGATCGGGACCGGCGGCGGGTTCGTGATAGACTCTGAAGAGGAGGCGCTTCCATTTCGCGCCAAATTCCTTTATCTATCCGGGGGGCGGGATCGGCCGCTTTGGAATTCACGGGGCCCGCTTCGAGAGCATCTTTTCCGGTCATCATCAAGGAACGGAGTTTCTTTCAATCGAAGGAGAGGAGCGAACATGCGCATCGGACACCTATCATTGAAAATTGCAGCGGTCTT
>JAVEPB010000085.1 GCA_030922375.1 bacterium
CCCGAGCCCTCCCTGCGCCTCATCGTGGACACCATCGAATACGGCGCCGCCCACACGCCCCGCTTCAACACCATCAGCGCCGCCGGCGCCCATTTTCGCGACGCCGGGTCCACCGCCATCCAGGAGGGCGGCTTCACCCTCGCCGACGCCATCGTCTACGCCGAGCGGTGCGCCGCGCGCGGGATGGATATCGACACCTTTGCTCCTCGGTTCAGCTTCTATTTTTACACCCACTCCGATTTCTTCGAGGAGACCGCCAAGTACCGCGCCATGCGCCGCCTCTGGGCGCGCATCATGCGAGAGCGCTTCGGGGCGAAGGAACCGAGGAGCTGGAAATTCCGCTTCGGCGTCGTCTGCGGGGGGAGCACCCTGACCGCCGCCGACCCCGAGAACAATATCGTGCGCGTGGCTTACCAAGCCCTCTCCTCCGTTCTCGGCGGGGTGCAGACCATGTTCACCTGCGCCTACGACGAGGCCCTCGCCCTCCCGACCGAGGAGAGCGCCCTTCTCGCCCTGCGCACCCAGCAAATCATCGCCGAGGAGACCGGCGTCACCGGAACGGCGGACCCCTTCGGCGGCTCCTATTTTCTCGAAAACCTCACCGACGAGATGGAGGCCGCCATGGAGTCTCTCATCGGCGCCGTCGAAGCCGAGGGCGGGATGGTCTCCTGCATCGAGCGCGGCCTGATCCAGCGGTGGATATCCGATAGCGCCTACAAAACACAAAAAGAAATCGACTCGGGCGAGCGTATCGTCGTCGGGGTGAACCGGCACGCCGGCGAAGCGGCGGAGAGCCAGGCGATCTTCTCGGTCTCCCCCCATCTCGCCGAGCAGCAGGTCGAGCGCCTCAATAAAGTAAAGGCGGGCCGCGACCCGGCCCGGGTCGAGGCCGCCCTCGCCCGCCTCGGAGACGCGGCCCGGGGGACGGCGAACCTGATGGAGCCCATCGGCGAGGCCGCCGGCGCCTACGCCACCGTCGGCGAGATATCGAATGTCCTCAGGGGCGTTTTCGGCGAGTTTCAGGAGCCGGCGGGGTTTTAATCGGCGGCCATCCCCCTTGCCCGCACCTCCCGGATCGGGAATAATCGGCGGGTCGATTTCAGGAACGATTTCCGGTGGCCCGCCAGCGCTGGAGCCCGGATTTCCGCTTTTTCCCCGACATTATTATCTGGAGGTAGTCTCACCCATGTGGACGGACACCAAGAATGGAAACAACGCGCCGACCGGCTATAAATACCGGAGCGCCTCGGTCGATCTCTCGGCCGGGAACATCACGATCGAAGAGAAGACCTGTGCCGACCTCGAGGAATTCCTCGGCGGCATCGGGCGGCTCTTCAAGGTCCTCACCGGCTACGACGTGGCGGACCCCTACGACCCCGCCGCGCCTCTCGTCATGGAGCTCGGCTGTTTTTCGGGCACCAACGTGATGACCGGCCTGCGCACCTTCTTCGGCGGCTACAGCCCGCTCAAGGGCACCCGCGCGGGCGCGCCCTCGGCGATGTGGTCGGCCGGCTCGGGCAAGTTCGGGTCGAAAACCGCCTTCGCCGGCATCGACGAGATCGTCTTCACCGGCCGGAGCGAGAAGCCTGTCACCCTCGTGATCAAAAGCGAGGCCGTGGGCGGGCCGCCCGCCCTCGAGCTTGTGGACGCCGCCTCCCTCCTCGGAAAGACGGCCCACGACAAGATCATGGACCTTCAGGGCCGGTACGCGGACGCCCACTTCGCCGTCATCGGCCCCTCGGGCGAGAATTTCGAGACCAACCGCATGGCGGCCATCGCCCTGAGCTCCGAGAACCAGCTCAAGAGCGGGGACAACAAGCCACGCTTCTGCGGCCGGGGCGGCTTCGGCGGCGTGATGGGGAGCAAGAACCTCATCGCCATCGTCTCCCAGGCGCCCGACGACAAAACCCGGGTGACCGAGGTGGTGAAGGAGGCCAACAAGGTCATCTCCAAGGGCGCCGGCTCCAAGAACTACCGCGACGCCCACAAAACGGACGGCGGCGGCGGCACCTGGCGCAACATCGCGGGCCTTCATCCCATCGGCTGCCTGCCCGAAAACAACTTCGAGACCCCCGGAAACGAGGACGCCGTGGCGCTCTACCGGGGCTCCTACGAGGATGACTACGTCATCAAGGACGAGCCCTGCTTCAAATGCGGCATCGCCTGCCACAAGAACATCTACGACCGGCCCGAGGGGGAGACCGCCGAGGGGCGAAAGGCCAAGAAGGGGCCCTTCCGCGCGAAATTCGACTACGAACCGCTCGACCTCATGGCGGCCAACTGCGGCGTCTACGATCAGGAACAGGCCCTCGAGCTCGTCGAGCTGGCCGATCTCTACTGCTACGACGCCATCAGCCTCGGCGCCACCATCAGCTATGCGATGGACTGGAACCGCCGCAATCCGGACAACCAGATAATGGACGGCATGGCCTTCGGCGACTTCGATAAGATGGTGAAATTCATCAAGGAAACCGCCGCCGGGCGCTGCAACCTGCTCGGGCAGGGCTCGATGCGCCTCGCCCAGGAGATGGGCGACCCCTCCTTCGCCATGCAGGGCAAGGGCCTCGAATACCCGGCCTACCTCCCCGACACGAACCCCGGCTACCCCTGGGCGCTCGCGGGCGGGCACATGAGCATGAGGACCTTCCTGCTCCTCATTCTCGACGGCCAGAAAACCGACATGGACTACTGGGAGAACGCCGTCCTGAACGGCATCTACTACACGCGCGACGATCTCATCGGCACCTGCAAGTTCGCCGGCGTGCCCAACGGCAACGTCGTCGACAGCATCAACGACATGTTCGGCCTCTCGATCACCGAGGAGGAGATGAACACCGCCATCCGCCGGTCCTACCTCAGGGGCCGGCTGCTCGAGAAAAAGGTGGGCTACACCAATGAAGAGTACGACGTGCCCGCCCGCGTCTACGAGCGGGTGAACGAAAACATCAAGATGCCCGCCTTCATCACCCGCGAGTTCATGGACGAGCTCAAGGGGCGGGTCGAAAAGGGCTGGGACGAGCTCACCGAAAAAGAGGGCATTTCACTCCCGGCGTAGGTTTTTTCAGCCAACCAAAACAAAACGCCCCGCCGCGATCTCTCGCTGCGGGGCGTTTATTGGTTCTACGGGGCGGGGCCTCCCCTCCCTCAGTGGCGCGCGTGGGCGCCTCGTTGATGCACCCCGCACGGGCATGCATTCGAGCTGAGATCAACAACCCCGCCCCGCCGGTGGATGCTCGTTCGCGCGGCGAAACCCGAGACCTGCCGATCGAGCTTTTTGGACCCGCAGGCCGGGCAGGCGTCCCGCTCCAGCGGGGTGCCGGTGATGCTCTCGAACATCTCGCCGCAGGCCTCGCAGCAATACTCGTGAATCGGCATCGCGCTTCCTCCTACATCGGGATGACGGAGATCTCCTTGACGGGCCACTTGGAGAGAATCTCGACGCCCGTCTTCGTGACGTGGATCACTTCCTCGATCCGCACGCCCTGGCCCTCGCCGTCGCCCTCCTGGGTCTCGATGGCGAAGCACATGTCCTCTTCGATCACCTGGGGATGATCGATCGAACAGCCGCGCCAGACCATCGGGGGCTCGTAGAGCGTGAGACCGACGCCGTGCGCCCAGTTGTTGCCCGCCGTCTGGTCCTCGTGGGCGACGCCGATGTCGCTCCAGACTTCCGGTCCGGGCGGCCATTTCTCGGCGACTTCCTTCGTCGTCACGCCGGGCTTGATGATGTTGATGGCGTCGTAGAGCCAGTCGTAGGCGCGCTGGTAGGCGTCCTTGGTGGCCTTGGAGGGCTCGCCGATGCTGAAGGTGCGGTAGTAGCAGGTTTTGTAGCCGTTCCAGGAGGTGTTGTAGACGTCCATGTAGATCACGTCGCCGGGGTTGAGCCGCCGGCCCGTGTGGTGGCGCAGGTTCGGCCAGGTGTAGGGCCCCGAGGTGCAGAAAACGCCCGAGTACACCTCGCCGCAGTTGGCGTAGCAGGCCTTGAACACTTCAGCGAGGATTTCGTGCTAGCTTACGCCGGGACCTGCCGTTTTGCGGAGGGCGCCGAACATGGCGTCGCCCACCGAGCAGGTGTTGCGCAGGCACTGGACCTCCTCGGGCGTTTTGTACTTGCGCGCCTCGAGCAGGGCCAGGTAGCCGTCTCCGCTCGTCTTCACCCCCTTGGCCCCGAAGGCCTCGGTGATGTAGGGGTCGGCGAAGTCCATCGCGAGGGTTTTCTTCTCCACCCCGTTGCGCTTGAGCTCATCGTAAATCTGACCCACGAAGCGGTTGACCGCCGCCTCGTGGGCCCCCTCGCCCATGCACCGCGCGATCCAACCCATCCCGGTGATGGCGTACTTGACGTTGCCCTTGGGCAGCCAGGGGGCGAAGCGCTCGGTGTGGTAGCCGATGTCGCCCTGCTCGTAGACGATGGGTTGATCGTCGCCCTCGACGAGCAGCGAATACCGGAGCCCCGAGCTGTTCGTCGTCCACGAGGGCGTGTAGGTGCTCGTCATGTAGCGCGTGTTCCACTCGTTGAGAGAGATGTAGGCGCCGATGTCTCTTTTCTCGAATAACTCCCTTTTCGTGCTGGCGAGGCGCTGCTCGCGCAGCCGGTCCATGTTGATGCCTTGAATCCAATCGGTGTTCTGAAACGGATACGAAAGGCCATGCGCTTCGGTCATGGGTTTTTCTCCTCTCTCGAAAAAAGCGATCCTCTCGGAAACGAAGACTCGCGAAATCGGACATGCGCGGAACGGGTGAACGACAGGACAAAATCCTACATGATGCCTGTCGGAACGAACACCCGCGAAATCCCTGGAGATGAACGGTAATATAGGATGCTTATATCCTGATTGCAACTCGAAAACTGTTCGCACCGATCTCAAATTATTCAGGGCATGAACCAACGAGGAAGGCGGGGGCCTCCGGAGGCCAACTACTCCGCCTCACCGAGGAGAAAGAATTTTGATCAGGGCCCGGGCGTTTCGCGGAAAAATCGGGATCACCTCGGCCCCTGGAGTGTATATTGGCTTCGCGGAAAAACCTCATGGGTAAATTTTTCGGATAAATTCAATATGATTGGAATTCAGAAAGGGACGAAGCCTTGAAGACGCCCTTAAAAAAAATCGCGGGCCTTCTGGGCTTTGAAATAATTCGGAAGGGTTCGGTGCCCTCCGATCTGACGAGGCTCCGGAGTGATTTCTCCCCCGAAGAACATCAGTTCCTACAAAGCCTGGAAACCTACACCCAGACAAGCCCCGAAAGACTTTTGGCCCTGATACGGGCGGTGGAATATACCGTGAAATTCAAGATTCCCGGCGCTTTCGTGGAATGTGGCGTCTGGAAAGGCGGAAGCATAATGGTTGTCGCATATACACTGAGCCGGCTGGGCGTTCGAGAACGAGACTTGTTTCTTTATGACACCTTTGAAGGAATGACCGAGCCAACCGAAATAGATGTATCCCACTACGGGGTGGCCGCAGCCGAAAGTTACCGCCGCTACAGGGAAGAAAAAGTTGACGACGCGGGATTATTCGAAATCAACATCGCCCCTCTGGAAGAGGTTCGAAAAGCGCTTGAAAAAACAGGATACCCCCAAAAACACGTTCATTTCGTGAAGGGAAAAGTGGAGAATACGATACCGGGAACCGCTCCGGAGCAAATTGCGCTTCTTCGGCTCGATACCGATTGGTACGAATCGACCCGCTACGAGATGGCGCACCTCTTCCCACGCTTCTCGACCGGAGGAGTGCTAATCGTGGATGACTATGGAGAGTGGCGGGGCTCCCGCCAGGCTATCGACGAATACATCAACGATAATAATATTCCGCTACTCATGAATCGCATCGATTACACGTGCCGGATAGCGGTCAAACCCTGACTAAATCCCTCGCCTTGAAAAACGCATGCGCGAACGGGGAATACACCCCCTCACACCGCCCGCCTATCACCCCACAAAATTACATGAAGGCGCGGGGTGAACCGGAAGCCGCGCTCGAGGGCGGCCTCGGCGAGGGGAAGGAGGCGGGGCTCCCGCCAGGCTATCGACGAATACATCAACGATAATAATATTCCGCTACTC
>JAVEPB010000086.1 GCA_030922375.1 bacterium
GACCCCATAGCGCCCTTGGCTACAGGCCGCCCGCACCTGAGACGATAGAGCCAATGCCTCCGGGCTTCGCTACGCTTTGCCCTCCAGCATTGGCTTCTGAGATAACATAAGGATTGGTATCACTATTGGGGGCAGGTCAGCCGGTAGTCGGCGTCGGGGAACATTTTCTTGAGGATGTCGATCGTGTCCTTGCTGACGCGGTAGTTCCAGATTCCGCCCGGAACCCGTTTGCGCTCCTCGATATAGCCGGGAAGGCCCTTTGTGTTGAGGTGAACGAGGGCGGGGAGGACGCGGAAAATGTCGCGGTCGAGACCGTTCAGCCGCTCTTCGATGGTCTTGACCTTCCGGCGGTTGTAACTCTCGTAGGCCCGGGCGCGGACGTTCATCTCGGTGAGGATCCTATCGTCCTCGGAGAGTTGCTCCTCGGAGGGTTCCTCCTCGAACTCTTCTTCGCTGGGGCCTCTCGAAGCGCTTGAGGCGGGGATTTCCTCTCCGGCGGGCTCGTCGTCGAGGCCGCCGCTGAAGTCCAGGCTCCCCGGGGCTTCTTCTGTCTTCTTGCCGAAAAGGGCCTTGAAAATCATGCCCACTCTCCCGGGTGGTAAGTATTCCCTGACCGCTTTGATTCTTCCCTGTCCGCTCTAGAGGCCCCGGGTTTCTAACCGGATTCGCCTGGCCGCCGGGACGCTCCCTCTCACAATGGGAGCCTTCCAGTAGTGCAAAAACACACGATATTAATTTTGTCCTCCGGGCGCAAGAGGGGCACAACGGACCGGCCGGGCGTGCTCCAGGGGCGTTTATGCGGGGGTAGGCGGTGTGGTAGTTTAGGGCCTTCCAGCGAATCCCGTTTTGATCGTTAATCCCCGCCAGGGAGGCTCTCATGTCCATGAAAAAGCCGCTCCGCCAGAGGGACGGCCAGCAGTGGATTTCGGATTATCTGCTCAAAACGACCGGGCGGGCCGTCCACCACGAAGGGGACGGGCGGAACCTCCCGCCCCAGGTGAAAAATATCCGGATGGCCGAGAAGTATATGACCCGCGCGGCGGAGAACGCCGAGCGCCTCGCCGGCGAGGCGGAGGCCGCCGGGGACCGCCTCAGCGCGAGGCAACTCTACCGGGTCGCCTCGGAGCGCTACCGCGAGGCGCAGCATTTCTGCGTCCCCATCGTGGGCCCCCGGAAGCGCGAGCTTCACGGGCGCCTGCTCGAGTGCGCCGTCCGGCTCCGGTCGATGGCGGGCTATGATATCGAGCCGGTGGAGATCCCCTTCGAGGGAAAATCGCTGCCCGCGCTCTTTCACCGCGCGGCGGGGACGACCTCCGCGCCGGCGGTTCTCTTCATGCCGGGGATGGATCAGACGAAGGAGAACTACCCCAACCCGCTGGACAACGAATTCGGCGAGCGGGGGATGCACGTTCTCGCGCTGGATGGGCCGGGCCAGGGGGAGAGTTGGCTCCGGGGTATCCATGTGACGCCCGAGAGCCACGCCGCCGCCGCCCGCGCCGCTTTCGAGCATCTGGCCTCGCGGCCCGAGGTGGACGAAATGCGGATCGGCGTCTACGGGAGGAGTTTCGGCAGCTTCTGGGCGTTCCGCGCGGCCGCCTCCGAGCCCCGATTCGCGGCCTGCGCCGGGGCGGTGGCGTGTTTTTACTGGGACCGGCTGACGATTTTCGAGGAGTCTCCGATACGCTTCAAGCAGGTGTTCATGGAGATGAGCGGCATCGACGATGAAGACGAGTTCGACCGCATCGCCGAGGGTTACACCCTCCAGGGCCACGCCGAGCGTATTCGCTGCCCGGCCCTGATGGTGACGGGCGAGTTCGATCCGCTCAACCCGCTCGAGCAGACCGAGGCGGTCTTTGAGGCGATCGCCGCCCCCAAGGAGCTCTGGATATTCGAGGATGAGTTCCACCCCCTGAGGTCGCTCGAGGCCCTGGGCGGCCGCTCGGTTTACTCCCACGTCGCCACGTGGATGAAACGGGCGCTGGCGGGCGATATTCCAGGAGGGCACTCCCGGAAAACATTGATCAAAAAAAGCGGGGAAGGGTTGTTCGCCGCGGACTGATTCAAATCCCATACCGATGAGGACGCCATGTTTGACTTGAAATACGAGCACATTCACCTGATTCACACCGATCACGACGCCGCCGTCCGATTTTATCAAGACGCGCTGGGGGCCGAGATCATCAACAGCGTCGAGCGCTTCGGCGCCCCCCAGACCAAGCTCGACTGCCACGGCACGATGCTCATCGTCCGCGGAGTGAGGGACGGCGAGGACCCGATGGCGGCGGGCTCGGTGCCGCGTATGGGGGCGGATCACTTTGGTTTCTGGATCGGCCAGGGCAGCTACGAGGAGGCCAAGGCGCACCTCGAGGGCCTGGGCGTCAAGATCGCCCAGGAGGGGGACCTGCCCCACCTTCGTTTCCTTTACTTCGAGGGTCCCGACGGGGTGATCATCGAGTTCATGGACCCGAAGGAGTAGCCGATTCCGCGAATTTTTTCCGCGAAGGAGATTTTTAAATGGAACGAGCCCGCAGCCTGATGGAGATGTCGAGCCCCGAGACGGCCGAGGCGCTCCGGGAGATGAATCTTGCGATCATCCCCATTGGAAGCGTCGAGCAGCACGGCAAACACCTGCCGATGGGGACGGATTATTACGCCGCCGAGGCCCTCGCCCGGCGCACGGCCTCGCTCACGGGCGGCCTTTTGGTGGACTTCATTCCTTTCGGGGTGACCCCGCTCCACATGGGTTTTCCGGGGACTATCTCCCTCCGGGCGGAGACGATGATCGCGGTCTTCATGGACGTGTGCGGCAGCCTCCACCACCACGGCGCGCGGAATTTCGTCTACTACAACTGGCACGAGAGGAACCTGCCCGCCGTCGAGATCGCCGCCGAGCGCACCCAGAACGAGTGCGAGGGCGCGCGCGTGCTCATCGTCCACGCCCACTTCATCGCCAAGGAGAACTACGGCCAGAAGGTGGGCCTCACCCACGGCGGCGAGCTCGAGGTGCTCCCCGTTCTGGCCGACAGGCCCGAGCTCGTCCACCTCGACCTGGCCGACGATCCCTCGCCCCAGGGCCGCGGCGAGGCCCAGGACCGCCTCCGCCGCGACCCGGCGGTCTACTACATCCCCCGGGACGTGAAGACCATGTACGCCTCGGGGTGGTACGGCGATATCAGCGACACCTCGCCCGAACGGGTCAGCGAGGTCGTCGAGGGGACCGCCCGAAACGCCGCCGAGCGGATCAAAGCGTATTTCGAGATTTAAGGGCTCCGCCCGGAGTGATGCTGCAAGTGAGGTGGCATTCCGGAGGAATGCCCCGGTCAGGAATTTCCCCGTCCGGGCCTGGTCCTGCCAGGAAAGGTCCGGGCAGGGGATGGATAAGGTTTTCGGTTCGGAAGTATATTGTGGGAGAATTTGAACAAAGTCCGTGGTTGACCGGTGGGTTGATGCCGGGAATTTCGCGGCGCGCGAAGAGGGGGCCCTATGAATCATCCGCCGAGCAGCCCATCGGCGCGCCTGCGGGCGCCGGATGACAATATCCAGACCATCGAAACCGATGTCCTGATCATCGGCGGCGGTGTGGCGGGGTGTCTCGCCGCCATCGGGGCGGCCGAGGCCGGGGCGAAGTGCGTCATCTGCGAGAAGGGCGGCATCATCGAGCGGAGCGGCAGCATCGCCGGCGGGGTGGATCATTTCTTCGCCGTCCTCGAAGAGGGCCCCGAGTGGGACACGCCCGAGTATCTCCTCCGCCACATCCCCCGGATCACCGAAGGCGTCACCGACATCGGCGTCTGCTCCCGTTTTCTCCGCGGCATCAAGGGGATGGTGTCCCGTCTCGAGGGGATGGGGGTGGATTTCGGGAACCCCGCCGCGCCGGATCGGCGTTACCTCCGGCACCGTTCGTTCGGCCTCCCCGGCGAGTACACCATCGAGTTCGACGGCAACAATTTCAAGCAGGTCATCGGTCAAGCCGCGCGAGGGACCGGGGCGCGGACGCTCGAGCGGGTGATGGTGGCGGATATCCTCATGGAGGACGGCGCGCCCAAGGGGTGCGTCGCCTTCAACATCCGGCACGGCACGGTCTACGTCGTGCTGGCTCGGGCGGTGGTCCTCGCGACGGGGGAGACGAACCGCCTCGGCAGGAACGCCTCGGGCCATCCGTTCGACAGCTGGCACATCCCCTATAACACCGGTGACGGGCAGGCGATGGCGCTGGCCCTCGGCGCCCGCCTCGCCAACATGGAATTCACCGACGCGACCATCACGCCGAAGGGCTACTCCACCCAGGGGACGAACGGTTTTGTCGGCGCGGGCGCCTATCTCGTCAACGCCTCTGGCGAGCGGTTTATGTTCAAATACCACCCCGCCGGGGAGCAGGGCCGGCGGATTGACCTGATCAACGGGGTGCTCACCGAGACGGCCGAGGGCAGGGGGCCGATTTACATCGACTGCCGCCATCTCCCCGAGGAGGACGTGAACCGCCTCAAGGGCACCCTCGGTGTGGACCGCCCGGCGATGCCCACGTTTTTCGAGCAGAAGGGAATCGATCTCGCCAGGGATCTTCTCGAAATTACCGTCAGCGAGATGTCGAGCCGGGGCGGAGGCGTGGTGTTCCGCCGGGCGGGGGTGCGGATCGATCCGGATTGTCTGAGCAATGTGCCCGGCCTGTTCGCGGCGGGCGATTGCTCGACCGTGAGCAACGGCATCTCCGGGGCGACGGTGATGGGCCACATCGCCGGGGGAAGCGCCGCCCGCCACGCGCTCTCCCGCCCGAGGCCCCGACCGATCGGCCGGGAGGAGATCGAGAGAATCCGCGAGGAGCTGATTCGCCCGATGGGCCTGGAGGAGGGCCTCTCCCCGCACGGCTTTGAGGACGAGGTGCGCGAGATCGTTACCGGGAGCATCGGCTTCCGCCGAGACGAGCCGCGCCTCAAGGAGGCGATGAGGCGGCTGGTCGGCCTCAAGGAGCGCGAGGGCGGCATCCGGGCCGAAAACTTTCACGACCTGATGCGCCTCCACGAGGCGAAAAACCTACGGACGGTGGCCGAGACCATCGCGGCCTGCGCGCTCGAGCGGCGCGAAACGCGGGGGGGCGGCGCTCATGTCCGGCTGGACTACCCGGAGCGGGACGATGCGGGCGGCCCCCGGACGATCATGGTCGAGGCCGACCGGGACTCGGGCGCTCTCCGGGTGAGTTCTGAGCCGTCGGGCCTGGGCGTTGAAGTCACTCCCGCGCCCGAACCGGTGAAAGGCGGGAGGGCCGATGCCGATTCTGATTGACGAGAAAACTTGTCTCGACGGCTGCACGATCTGCGATTTTTTCTGCCCCGGGGACATCATCTACCGGGAGGGGAAAGAGAGGCCCGCCGAGGTGAGATATCCGGAGGAGTGCTGGTACTGCGGGATTTGCGCGGACCGCTGTCCGGTGGACGCCGTGCGGGTGATCTTTCCGCCCCAGATGGTGAACTGCACCACCCCGCCCGAGGTGTACATGGGCATGGGTCCGGACCTTTCCAGGCCGGGGAGCCCGGCCCGCCCGGGAGGGACGGAATAGAGCGGCCCGCGCGGCGGGGGCGCCCCGCCCGGGTCATCTTCAGACTTCGAGAATCTTTTTCAGGTTTTCGAGCTCGCGGATGTTGCGCTCGGTGCCGTCTCGGTGGAGCGCCTGATTTTCGTAGGCATCATGCTCCACTGTGTGCAGCACATGGGTGATGTCGCCCTCCTGCTCGAAATAGTAGGAAATGGTCTGTATCGGCTCGCTTGATCCTCCCTCGAAATTCCGCCAGGCGATCTTCGTGGGCCGCTCCCACACCACGATTACCGAGTCATGCTCGTCTCCGTTGGTGTACACCTGGTGGAAGCGCGTGCCCGCACCGGATTTTTTCTCGGAGACAATTTTCACCTCGCGGCAAAAGTCGGCGATCCGCGGGTGCGTTTCCACGTGAGCGATAAAGTCGAAAACTTTTTCGATGGGCGCCCGGATTTTTTCGATGACGGCGACGGGGGGCATAGAGGGGCTCCTTTTTTACTGAGGGTATGTAACGCCGGGCCGGACGCCGCGCCCGGGGCGCCGCCTCTAGGGAATAAGCGGGCGGGGTCGGTCCTGTCCGGTGTTTTGAGAGTTTAAATTAAATTCGATATATTGAAAATCAATTTCGATAAATGAAATTTCAGGCTTTTTCGGTCCCTTCCGCCGGCCG
Organism: bacterium; assembly: GCA_030922375.1. Lineage (GTDB taxonomy): Bacteria > UBA8248 > UBA8248 > UBA8248 > UBA8248 > UBA8248. The sequence continues at coordinate 6,201 of JAVEPB010000086.1, forward strand.
CTTGGCGGAGCCGATTTCGGGAAATAGCGGAGCCGATTACGGGAGACTAGAAAGACATGAGTGATTCCGCGCTACTCGATTCGCTGCCGCTCGCCCCGAGCGAGGACCCCTTCGTGGTCGAGCATGGGGGCTTCTACCGGCGGTGGTTTTACATGATCGACGACATCCAGCTTCTCAAGAACACGGTGGCCTCCCTCGAGGGGACGACCGACGATCTTTGGGTACCGCCATGGCGCGGGCTGGGGCGAAAATTCGAGGAAGAGGCCGAGGCCCTCGCCGCGAGGGGGGACGGGGCGGGCGCGCGGGCCAAATTTCTTCAGGCCAAGACCTACTACAGCATCGCCCGGTTTCCGCGCTCCCTGACTCCGCTCAAGGAGGAGGCCAACCGGGACTGCATCCGGGCCTATCTCCGTGCCTGCGAGGCTCTCGACCCGCCCCTCGAGAGGGTCAGTGTCGAGTGCGAGGGGAAATCCATCGTCTCCCACTTCCGGGCGCCGGCGGGCGCGGGCCCGGACAGCCCGGCCCCGGCCGCACTGATCATGTGCGGCGGCGATATGTTCAAGGAGGACCGGGGCTGGGCGGGCGAGATGGCGATGGACAACGGCCTGGCCTCGCTTGTGATGGATGGCCCCGGGACGGGCGAGAACTCGTTTCCCCACGAGCCCGAGTCGGTGAAGGCCTGGATGGCGGCGATCGATTACCTCGCGGCGCGGCCCGAGGTGGACGAGAGGCGAATCGGCGCCTTTGGCATCAGCCGGGGCGGGCACTCCGTCATGCTCCTGGCGGGCTCCTACCCGGAGCGGGTACGCTGCGCCGTCGCCAGCGCGGGCCACCCCTACGGCTACCGGATGAGCGAGGAGGAGCTGAACCACTTCGTCGAGATGCGAAACCGCCGGGCCGCGTATGTTTTCGGCGCGCCGGGGGACGGGCCCAGCTTCCCGCCCACCACGGCCGAGAAGGAGGAGGAGGCCTTCAAGCGCTGGGCGCTCAGCGAGATCGGCGTCGTGGACAAGATCGTCTGCCCGCTCCTGATGATAAACGGCAAGCAGGACCACCTCTCGCCGATCGGAAATATTTACTACATGCTCGAGCACGGCCCCGTCCTCGGGCGCGAGGCCCGCATCTACCCGGACGACGGGCACTGCGCCTTCAAGTATTTCGCGGAATGGGCGCCCGAATCGTTCAAGTGGATCAGGGAGAAAGTCGATAGGGCCGTATAGGTTTCAGGCCCGGAGCGGGTGGATAATCAGAGGGCGGACAAAAAAAGGGCCGCGGCGTGTGCCGTGGCCTTTTTTTTGTCCGTTCCGGTTTAGCCGTCGGCGTTAATCGTCCCTACGATCTCCTTGAGAATCGCCTGGGACTTGTCGTTGTCCACCTGGCAGGTGCCGGCCGCCTCGTGGCCGCCGCCCCCGTATTTCAGGCACAGCTCGCCGACGTTGGTGTTCGAGCTGAGGTTGACGATGGATTTTCCGATGGCGAATACGGTGTTTTGCTTGTCGCGTCCCCAGATCGCGTGGATCGAGATGTTCTGGTCGGGGTTGAGGGCGTAGACCATGAAGCGGTTGCCCGCGAAGATGGGGTCCTCGTTCCTGAGGTCGGTGAAAATGAGGTTGCCGTAAACCTTGGTGCATTTCTTCAGCTGGGCCTTGAACTTTTCTTCTTGCTCGAAATACAGGTCGGTCCGCTCGGTAACGTCGGGGAGCTTGAGAATTTCTTCGAGCGAGACCTCGACGCATTTGTCCATGAGCATCATCATCAGGTCGTAGTTGGAGATGTTGAAATCCCTGAAGCGGCCGAGGCCGGTGCGCGCGTCCATGATAAAGCTGAGAAGCACCCAGCCCTCGGGCTGTAAGACGTCGGACTAGGAGAAATTCCCCGAGTCCACCTTGTCCACGGCCCACATCATGTCCTCGTCGATCTTCGGGAACTTGTCCTCGCCGAAATACTCGAAGACGACGCCCGCGCAGGAGGCGGCGTCCGGGTCGGTGACGTAGTTGTCCTTTGTGCCGACGCGCTCGACCTCGCTGATATGGTGGTCGAAGGCGAGGTAGGCGCTCTCCACGTAGGGAAGGTTGGTGGTGATGTCGCGGTTCGTGATATCGACCTTGCCGTCCTGCATGTCCTTGGGGTGGACGAACGTCACTTCCTCGATCATGTTCAGGCTTTTGAGCAGTGCGCCGCACACCAGGCCGTCGAAATCACTTCTCGTTACGAGGCGATATTTGTCTGCCATTTTCTCTTGCTCCTCCACCCGTTATCGGAACGGTACCCATTACCGGAACGGCATGATCCGAAAGTCATAAAATCGAAACGGCCAGTTTCCCTCTTAAATCCGTTTGATCGCTAAGTTAGCGAAAGATCGCGTCATTCACAACCGGAAAATCGGGGCCGGCGGTCCACTGCGGAAACCCTTTGGTTTAGCGATATTTTCCACTCCTCCGCCTCAGGCGGCGTCGAGTGCCTGGCTGAGGTCGGCCTTGATGTCGTCGATATGCTCGACACCGATGGAGAGGCGGACATAGCCCGCCGTCACGCCGGTGGCCTCCTGCTCCTCGGGCGAGAGCTGGGAGTGAGTCGTGCTGGCCGGATGAATCGCCAGGCTGCGCGAATCGCCGATATTGGCCACATGGTAGAACATCTCGAGCGCGTTGATGAAATTCTGCCCGGCGTCGAGGCCGCCCCTGAGTTCGATGCCGACGAGGCCGCCGTAGCCGCCCGAGAGATAGGTGTCCGCCCGTCGGCGGAACTCGCCGTCCATCAGGCTCGGGTGGATAACATTGGTCACCTTGGGATGATCCCTGAGGAAGGAGGCCACCTCGTTGGCGTTCGCGCAGTGCCGCTCCATCCGCAGGGGAAGGGATTCGAGCCCCTGGAGGAAGAGGAAGGCGTTGAACGGGCTCATCGCAGTGCCCTCGTCGCGGAGCAGCGTGACGCGCGCCTTGATGATGTAGGCGACGGGTCCGAGGGGCTCGGTCGCCTCCGTCCAGACGGCGCCGTGATAGCTCGGGTCGGATTGGTTGAGGTATGGCTGGCGTTCGGGATGGGCCTTCCAGTCGAAGTTTCCGCCGTCGATGATGATTCCGCCGATCGAGTTTCCGTGGCCGCCGATGTACTTCGTGCACGAGGAGGCGATGACGGCGGCGCCGTGTTCCAAGGGCTTGCAGAGGCCGTGGGCCGCCGTGTTGTCCATGATGAGGGGAATCCCCATCTCGCGGCCGATGTCCGAGACCTCCTTGATCGGAAAGACGTGGAGCTTGGGGTTGGGCAGCGTCTCGGCGTAGTAGGCGCGGGTTTTCTCGTCGGAGGCTTTCCTGAAACTTTCGGGGTCCTCGGGATCGACGAAGCGGCACTCGATGCCGATCTGCTCGAGCTGATTGGCGAAGAGGTTCCATGTCCCGCCGTAGAGGTCGGTCGAGCTGACGATATTGTCCCCGGCGCGGGCGACGTTCTGAACCGCTAAAAGGGAGGCGGATTGGCCCGAGGAGACGGCGAGGGCGGCCACGCCCCCCTCCAGCGCGGCGAGGCGCTTCTCGAGCACATCGTTGGTCGGGTTCATGATCCGGGTGTAGATATTTCCGAAATCCTTGAGGCCGAAAAGGTTCGCGGCGTGCTCTGTGCTATCGAACTGATAGGATGAGGTCTGGTATATGGGTACGGCGACGGCGTTGGTGGCGCTGTCGTTGCGGAAACCTGCGTGGAGGACGATTGTTTCATTGTGCTTGCTGTCTACGGCCATAATGAGCCCCTTTGAGCTAAGTTGAATTCGCTGATTCGCTTGATTCGGGTAGTGGGCATTCTAGCAGAGGTGGGGCGAGGCACAATCCCCGGCGCGAGATTTATCGGCGGGTCGGGAGTTTTCCCCTTGGCGACGGGAGGTTGGACGGATGAGCAACGGACGAGAAATACGCGGGGCTCCCCGGTATCCGTTGCCGGTTCTCATCGACGCGCGCCCTTCGACGGAGGGAGCATGAAAAAAGGGGCCGGCCGCCGGGCCAACCCCTTTTTAATCATTGGTGCGCGTGGCAGGAGTCGAACCTGCGACTTCCTGCTCCGGAGGCAGGCGCTCTATCCTCTGAGCTACACGCGCAAAATGGAACGTGCTCGGATGAGTCTACACGTTTTTGTGGGTTCCGTCGCACATCGGGCCATTGTTCGATTTCTTGCACCCGCAGAAGGCGTAGGATTTACCCTCCTCGACATCGAGAACAATGGGCCTGAAATTTCCGCCCTTGTGGGAGCCGTCGCAAAAAGGCTGCTTGGCGCTTTTTCCGCACGAGCACCAGGCGACCTTCTCGCTTTTTGTCGCCGTATAATGGTAAGGCTTTTTCTGGGCAATAACGAGTTCCGCCATCACGCTGTCTCCTGACGTGAAAGGTGAAATGCACAGTTCCGGACCGGGGCTGATTCTAGACCCATCGGACGGCGTTTGAAAAGATGAATCTCAATTCCCGGGGCCGAATCAGGAGACTCGCGTCTCTCCCCGGCGGTTATGGTTTTCTTTTCCTGTTTTCGGATGAAAATTTCCGATGAATGACTCCACCCCCTCGGCGGTCTTGAGAAAACTGGCAAAGGCTTACCCGGATGCGCGTTGCGCGCTGGTGTTCGAGAGTCCCGTCCAGCTTCTCGTCTCCACTATCCTCTCGGCCCAGTGTACCGATGAGCGGGTCAACAAGGTGACGCCCCGCCTGTTTGGCGAATATCGCGCGGCGGAGGATTTCGCCGGGGCGCGGCTGAGGGATATCGAGAAGATCATTCACTCCTGCGGGTTTTACCGCCAGAAGGCGAAATCCATTCGCAATAGCTGCCGGGCCATCGTCGAGCGCCACGGCGGGGAGGTCCCGCGGCGGATGGCGGATCTGGTCGAGCTGGCGGGGGTGGGGAGGAAGACGGC
>JAVEPB010000087.1 GCA_030922375.1 bacterium
GCTTCCCTCAGCTTGCCGATGATCTGCTCTGGTGTATGACGCTTATTGGGCATGAATCATTCCCCCGAATCGGGCGGTCACGCCGAAAGAGTACCGAAAATCCTCTCATTCAGCATGGACCGACGTGAGGGGGGCACGTCACATCATCTCGCTCGGGGAAGGTACCCTGCTGATCCCTCTTTTCCTGACCATGATCGCCTGCCTCATTCTCGGGATGGGCATACCCTCGGTTCCCGCTTATATGATCGTAGCCGCCCTCGCCGTACCGACGCTGATAAAGTTGGGCGTCCCCATGATGAGCGCCCATCTGTTCGCGCTTTATTTCGCGCTTATTTCGGTGATCACCCCGCCCGTGGCGTTGGCCGCCTACGCGGCGGCGAGCATCGCAGACTCGAACATGTTGAGGACCGGTTTGACGGCATTCCGGCTGGGAATCGTGGCGTATGTTGTCCCCTATATGTTCGTTTACAGCCCGGCGCTGTTGCTGATGGGTTCCTGGAGAAATGTTGCCGTATCCACCTTCACCGCGTTTTTGGGTGCAACCAGTCTGGCGGCCGGCATGGAAAAATATTTCCTGCGCGAGACCAGAATCCAAGAAACCGCCGCCTTCGTCGCGGGCGGCCTGCTCCTCATTTTCCCCGGAATTCAAACGGATGGCCTTGGGATTCTTTTCCTCGGGCTGGGCCTGCTGAGTCAATTGATCGGAGTTCGGAAGGATGCCGGCTAACGATAGAGAGTTAAAATCATGAGGGGTGAGGTCTTTTTTTCGGGGCCAGTGAGCGGGAAAGGTGATATTCTCGAATGGGGGAGGAAGGCTCCCCCGATCATGGACAAGATTTTCAGGGATTTTGATGGTTTAAATGCCGGGATCGCCGAAGCGGATTCCGGATTAGCCCGCTGGCGGAAATCGAGGTTTTTTGGATGGCCGAACGAGAGAATCACCTCGCCGGGGAGACGAGTCCCTACCTGCTCCAGCATCGATACAACCCGGTGGACTGGCGCCCCTGGGGCGAGGAGGCGCTGACCCTCGCCCGGGAGGAGGACAAGCCGATCTTTTTGTCGATTGGCTACTCGGCCTGTCACTGGTGCCATGTGATGGAGCGAGAAAGTTTTGAAAATAAAGAAGTTGCGGAAATTCTGAACAGAGCTTTCGTCTCGATCAAGGTGGACCGCGAGGAACGGCCCGACCTCGACGCCATCTACATGGAAGCGGTCCAGATGATCTCGGGCCAGGGCGGCTGGCCGATGAGCATGTTCCTGCTGCCCGACCAGCGGCCCTTCTACGGGGGCACCTACTTCCCGCCCGAGGACACGGGCGGGCGGCCCGGTTTCAAGGGGCTGCTCCTGCGCGTTATCCAAATATTCGCCTCAAAGCGAACCGAACTCGAGGAAAACGCGGGCAAGATGACGGCCGAGATCGAGAAGATGAGCGCCGTGGCCCCGGCGGCCGGCGATCTCGGACTCGACCTCGTCTCCCGTGCGGCGGAGGATTTGGAAAACCGCTTCGATAGCGAATGGGGCGGGTTCGGCGGTGCTCCTAAGTTTCCGCCCTCGATGGCGATTATGCTTCTGCTGCGCGAATGGCGGCGCGGAAAAAACGAGAATCACCTGAAAATGGCGGAGTTCACCCTCCAGCGGATGGCCCTGGGCGGGATGTACGATCAACTCGGCGGGGGGTTTCATCGCTATAGCGTGGACCCGTATTGGCTGGTTCCTCACTTCGAGAAAATGCTCTACGACAACGCGCTACTCTCCCGCGCCTATCTCGAAGCGTATCAAGCGACCGGAAACGCGTTTTACCGTTCTGTCGCCACCGACACGCTCGATTATGTCCTCCGGGAGATGACCTCGCCCGAGGGCGGATTTTATTCGTCCCAGGACGCCGATAGCGAAGGGGAGGAGGGGAGGTTTTTCGTTTGGCGGCCCGGTGAGGTGAAGGAGGTCCTGGGGGTTGAGGATGCGAGTCTGTTTTCCCGTTTTTACGATGTGACCGAATCCGGAAATTTCGAGGGCAAGAATATCCTCCGCATACCGAGGGGTCCGAAACTTTTTTGCGAGGTAGAGGGCATAGACCAGGAAACGCTTCTCGAAATTCTGGAGAGGAGCCGCCAAAAATTGTTTTTAAGGAGGGAAAAGAGAATAAAGCCGGACCGCGATGAAAAAATCCTGACCAGCTGGAATGGGCTGATGATTGGATCAATGGCTATGGCGGGGCGCGTTACCGAGGAGGAATCCTATTTGGAAGCGGCCCGGAAGGCCGCGGATTTTATTGTCGGTCAAATGCGGGGCGAGCGTGGTCTGCTTCGGACTCATAGCGGCGGGGCCAGTAAACTGAACGCCTATCTGGACGACCATGCGTTTTTGATTATGGGCCTAATTGACCTTTATGAGGCGACATTCGAAAACCGGTGGCTGGAAGTGGCTGCATCTCTCGCCCGGGAGGCGATCACTCGCTTCTGGGATGACGACGGGGAGGGTTTCTTTTTCACGGCGAGTGATCACGAAGACCTCATCGTCCGTAAGAAAACATCGCAGGATGGCGCTATTCCCTCGGGGAATTCCGTGGCGGCGATTGCTTTGCTGCGTCTGGGAAAACTATTGGAGGATGACTCTTTTTCCGAAAAAGGGTTTAGGACAATAAGGGCCTACGGGCAGCTCCTTGAAAAAGTTCCAGCCGCTTTTCATATGCTTCTCATCGCGCTCGATTATTATCTTGATAGGCCCCTTGAAATCGCCATTGCGGGGGATCCGCTTTCTCCGGACACCAAAACGGCGCTCCGGGCGGTGAACAGGGTATTTCTCCCCAACAAAGTGCTTGCCTTTCAGTCCGGCATGGATGGAAACGATTCTAATAATCTGGTGCCTTTTTTGGACGGGAAAGTCAGGTTGGAGAGCGCGGCTACCGTTTATATTTGTGAGAATTTTGTTTGCCGGGAACCCCTGACCGACGCGGATACGGTGGAAGAGCGTCTCAGAAACCTTTAATAGCAGTGTGACCTAACCGATCCGCACCAGGAAAGCGTCATACCCTTTTCGCTTCAAGAGATTTTTAAGATTAATCGCTCTTTGACGGCTCCTAAAGCCTTCGAGTTGGACGCGATAGCGATTTCGATCTCCATGCCATCCGCGGACAACCCGTGATTTTTTTGAGCGATTGTGCATTATGCTTGTGAAATTAACGGCCTCTTTTCTGCTTCGGAATCCTCCTATCATAATGAGCCACCTGCCGTGTTTCCCGGGAGGAATCCGGAGGGGAATTAGTTGAACATATGCAATTCCCTTGGAGATCATTTTGATTTTTCCGGCTGCCCCCTTGGATAGATCGATTACCCGGTCATTGACGAAAGGGCCCCTATCGTTAATTCGTACATCAACGAATTCACCGCTATCGAGCCGTTTAACGCGAACCCGGGAATTGAAAGGAAGTGTTCGGTGCGCCGCGGTGAGGGCGTACATATCGTAAATTTCGCCATTTGCCGTTTTTCGGCCGTGATAGGGGGGGCCGTACCAGGAGGCATACCCTCTTTGGCCGTCCTGGTAAGCGGGTGAGGGTGAGGCCGATGGATAATCAGGTGTGGAGGAGCAACCCGCCAAAAAAAGAAGGGAAACCGCAGCGCATACATATGCCCAGATAAAATGTCCGGTGGAGAGAGATTTATAACACCTTGTTGAAAAAAACATTCCGGATGCCTGTTCTATCGGGCGGTAATGGGAGGCCTGAAAAAGTGAAGCAGGCTATTCGAGATAAGGCACGGCAAGTCGAATAAATCGGGCGAGAAGTTTTTCGTCGAAGTGTCCGGGGCTGTCCTGCATAATTGTGAAGGCTGTCATTTTCGACATGGCTTCCTTGTAGGAGCGCTTGGTTGTAAGCGCATCGTATACATCCGCGATACAACATATTCTTCCGAACCGGCCGATGTCGCTGTCTTTTGCTCCTTTCGGGTAGCCTGTCCCATCGATCTTTTCGTGGTGCTGAAGAACGATTTGAGTAACTTCTTCGGTTAATCCGCCGGAAACTTTAGATAACAGGTCATAGCCTGTTGTCGGGTGCTTTTTGATTTCTTCCCATTCGTCGTCATCCAACTTTCCTTTTTTATTAAGTATCGCGGGAGAAATGTCTTTTTTCCCGATATCGTGCAACAGGAATCCCACGCCTAGATCTTTCAGGAGTTTCTCGTTCTCATCCCCGATAATTGCCCTGGTGAGCATGGATGAATAAATGTAAACGTGTACGGAGTGGGTGTAGGTATAATAGTCGTGGACGGTAAGCTGGAAAAAACTTTCCATGGTGCCGGGTTCATCCATCAACTTGTTGATAGCTTCAACGGTGGTATTGGCCACCTCGTAGCCTTCTTCGTTGAATTCACTGAATATCTGTTGGGTCTGACGTGCGGCGGAACCGTAGGCAACGGCCGCTTTTCCCTCGGTGGGAAGGGGAGAATCAAGAATCGCCGAAAGGTTACTCTCAACAAGGGTTTGCCAGTTAACGTCGGCTTCCTTGTCGTAATATAACCGGTCGGTCACCTTGGAAATTTCCACATAGGCATCCGACGAGAGCCCTTGGTCCTTCCTAAAAAGGAGGGAGAGTTCTTTTCCTTTGTTTATATACAGATCGACCGGCGCCTGAATTCCCCAAGGGATATTTCCAAGGGCGACGGGGCGAAGCCGCACGCGAGTTTTACCTTTCCCGTCACTTCCCTGTCCGATTTTCAGCCGATCTTTCTTTTGGCTTTGGTCGCTCGTGGGCTTGCCATTCTCTGGCATTCGAAATGGGTCCTTAGTTTAGATATATTTCTCTGGTTCAACCGGTTATATTTGCGATGCTCTTTTTTAAGTATCCATAATT
>JAVEPB010000088.1 GCA_030922375.1 bacterium
CACTTTGTACATTCCCCCCGCCTTCTGTCAGGTCCGTCCGAGCGGACCTCATAGAAGAGCATGAAGGTGGGCCACTTTTACACCGCCACCGCCAGTGTTCATGGCCGCCGAGGGGGTACATCTTTACACCGCCGTTTACACTGCCACGTCGAACCCGAAATCGCCGCGGCGGTCCGCTCGTTCATTTACTCTCGTGCGGCCCAGGACGGAATTTACGTTTATTTCGACATCGGGAGCGGGACGCTCGACGGGGTTTCGTTTCGTTTCCGGAGGGCGGACGGAACCCCGGAGCTCAATTTTTACGCCGGAAAAGTGGAGCACCTCGGTGTCAACGCCTTGATCGATAAAATCGTCTCGAACCCGAATTTCGGAGTGGACGAAACGATTTCACCCAGAGAAGTGGAATCACTCTTACTCGAAGGGGAGCGTAAGAATGATTTCCCCTTCGACCTGGGGCCGCAGATCGATCTAATCCGAAAATTGGTTGGGGACGTGATCATGACCGCAAAAAAGAAGGATCCTGCCGAGTTACGAAAAAGTTTCGAGGATGTGTCCCGCATCTCATATCTGCGCCATTCCCCGAACCGGGACTACACGAGAGCGCTCCCAGTGTTCATAGGTGGAGGTGGAATGAATTCGGACTTTTACAACCGTTCGATCGTTTCCACCTATTCCGAGTTCGGTCACTTCAACGCCGGAATTCCCAAATACGCCCTCGCGAGGGTGCCCATCCCCTCGGATTTGGAGTTCAACGGATTTCCCAAGGAGGAATTCCATCGATTCGCGATCGCGTACGGGCTTTCAGTGTTAAAGGGGGAAGGTCCCGAAATCAGACCACCCAGGGACTTCGACCCCATGGACCCTTTGCCACGAAAACCGTTCATCGACGTAGACGCCAAATATTCGGAGAAGTGACCCGTGACCGTTCCAATCCCCGTTCACCTGGAGACCACATGACATCTGACGACCTGATTGATGGAGCGAGGCGTCTTCCGGCAGCACACATTTCCGTTCGCATTCCGTGGAACGACACGGGATGGGAGGGGTGTGTTTGCGAAAATCCCCGGGCGAACAATTCGTGCCTCGCGTTGAAGCGCATCGGGGAAACAAGGGACGACGAGAAGGAAACCGCGCTCGCCTCTTCTTCTTGGGATAAGCTATCACCATCCCAACTTCCCGTTTGCGCTACGGAACGCGGCGCCTTCATGGCTCCCTTCGAACATATCAGGAAAGTCGTTCACCCCTACCAGAAGACCAACGACCAATACCGTCATTTCAAAGAAACAACCTTCGTCCATCCGCCTTATTCCGCCGGCTGCATCCCGTACGCATGGATGCTCAAAAAAAAGATGATCGGCGATGGAAAAAAGGAAGAGGGTTTGGCACCCAGACTGAAACTCGACTACCAGCCCGATCGAGAGCCGACCTTTAGTAGTAATTTCGATCCTAATTGGATCCAAGATTACAGAAATCAATTGGTAGCCCTGGACACTTTTTTCAGCGCCATCCGTGAAGAGGATTCTCTGTGCATTTTTTACGCGAAAAGGACTCCTTTAAGCGAAGACTCCAGACGCGTAATTGTCGGTATCGGTAGGGTCCTCCGCGTGGGAGATTGGGTCGAGTACGAATACGAAGACGGCGACAGGCCTGTCAGGTGCGTACTTTGGGATCGGAACGTCCACCATTCGATTCGGCCGAACTTCAAGGACGGATTCATCCTTCCCTACCATGAGTTCCTGAAGGTCACGGAAAACGACCCGGAAATCGACATGACCGAATTTATCGCATTCGCGCCTGATGACCACTGGGAAAGTTTCTCTTACGCGTCAGAACACGTGAGCCATGACGCCGCGATCGCAGCCTTGCTCGCGTGCGCGAAGATCATCCCGAAAATCGCGAAGCACGTTTCGGGGGAATGGGAGGGGTCCCGAAAATGGATCGACCGTCAATTGAACCGTCTATGGAAAGCAAGGGGACCGTATCCTGGCCTGGGTTCGGCACTGTACGCTTTCGGGCTGGAGCACGGGAACTTGCTCGCTTATGAGATCACCTCGCTGATAGAGGAAAAAGGCGGCCAATGGAGCGAAGACCCTTGGAAAGTCTTCGAGGCCGCCTTGGATGACCCCGCTCTCTTGGGACCCGGAACGACGGACTACGTCGGTCCCACATACAAGAAAGCCTGGATGTCCCTTCCAGGCGAAAGAAAAGCCCTCCTGAAATTGCTGAGTCGCTTCGAACTGAGTTCCGGACAAGCTACGCGGTTCTATCAACCAACAGAACGCGATAAAGCAGGAATAGACGTTTCCGACCAGAGCCTTCTCGAAAATCCGTATCTTTTGTTCGAAGCGGATCGCGGACAACCTGACCCCGTTTTCTTGGGAGTTATCGACAGGGGTGTTTTCCCGGATTCGATCGTCCGTGAAATTCATCCCCTGCAGGAGCCTTCTCGTGTCGACGAGCCGGTCGATCGCCGCCGGGCCAGGGCGTTCGTCGTGGACGAACTCGAGAAAGCTTCATTGATGAGCGGCCATACGGTACAGCCTAAGGATTGGGTCATCCAGGCGATTCGAGACCGTGAAGTCAGACCCGAGTGTCCCCTTAGCGTGGACATCTTGTCCGCGGTCGAGGCGTTCTTCCCTCCTACTGTCGAAACAGTCGAAATCGCCGGCGGAGATACCGCGTTCCAAATTGACCGCCTGGTCAACACCCGAAACATCATCAAATCGGCGGTTTCCCGCAGAACCAAGGGAATACGTCACACTTCAGGCCACGATTGGAGGGAGTTGCTCGACGAGGAACTCGGCAATATCGAAAATATCGAGGACCAGGAACAAGAAGAACGCGCCCGTGAGGAAAAAGCGGCCGCCTTGAGAGAACTGTTCGAATCCCGGATCGGCGTCTTGGTCGGGCCCGCTGGAACCGGGAAAACGACCCTATTGAAAGTTCTGTGTAAATTGTCCGATATCTCGAACGGGGGGGTCTTGCTCCTCGCCCCTACCGGGAAAGCGCGAGTCAGACTTGAGCAACAAACCGGATTGTCGGGCGGGAAAACTATCGCCCAGTTTCTAAACGGTCTCGACCGATACGATAACAGGACGGGAAGATATCTCGTCACCGGATCGCCCGACAAAGAAGACGGATATAAGACCGTTTTCATCGACGAATCGTCAATGATGACCGAAGAGCAGCTCGCGGCCACGCTCGACGCCATCAAGGGTGTCGAACGACTGATTCTCGTCGGGGATTCGAGACAATTGCCGCCTATCGGAAGCGGGCGCCCTTTCTTGGACATCGTCCGTCATCTCGAACCCGACTTGATCGAATCGATTTTTCCGAAAACGGGGGCGGGATTCGCCGAACTGACCATTCGCAGGAGACAGGTAGGGGAAAATCGAGACGACCTCCTCTTAGCGGATTGGTTCAGCGGCAAAGTACCCGACGCGGGGGCCGACGAAATTTGGACGAAATTGGAACGCGGAGAAGCTTCGGGGAACATCGACCTCGTAGGATGGAACACCCCAGAGGAGTTAGAAAAAAAACTACTTGCCAAGCTTGCCGAAGAGCTGGGCTTAGAAGGACCGGACGACGAGAACGGATTCGAACAGTCCTTGGGAGGAATTTTGTTCAAAGACGCAGTCTACTTCAATGCCGGTCGAGGTGAACGGATCGGCCCCGGGGCAAGCGCGGAAAATTGGCAAATCCTTTCTCCGGTCCGATCGAACCTTCCTGGGGTCGATTCGCTGAACCGAATCATACAAAAATCTTTCCGAAAACGAGCATATGAGTTTTCACAAAACCGAGAGGCAAGACGACAAGACGGATCTACTTACACTAGATACAGAAAAGCCGTAAAACCGCTTGGCAAACAGAGAATATTGTACGGAGACAAAGTCATCAATACGGTCAATCAGCATCGATATAATACTTATCCCAAAAAGAAAAACGCTTACGTAGCGAACGGAGAGATCGGCATCGCCGTCGGACAATACAAAGGAAGAAATGCCAAATACAAAGGTCTTCCATGGAAACTCGAAATCGAGTACTCCACCCAACCAGGACTCACATACGATTACTTCAAATCTGACTTCTCTGAGGAAGGTAACGACACTCTTGAACTGGCATACGCATTGACCGTACATAAAACACAAGGAAGTGAATTCGGCACCACCTTCGTAGTCCTCCCGAACCCGTGTTTTTTGCTCACACGTGAACTGCTTTATACGGCTCTCACCCGGCAGGTCGACAAAATTGTCATTTTCCATCAAGGAGGCGTAAGAGAACTCAGGAAATTCGGTGATCCGTTCCGGTCCGACATGGCCCGCAGACTGACGAACATCTTCGACGTACCGAAACCGGTGGAATTGAACGGTCGATTTATGGAGGACTCGTTGATCCACAAAACCACCCGAGGCGACGCGGTACGATCTAAATCGGAAGTTATTATCGCGAATCTCTTGCACGGCATGGATATCGATTACGAGTACGAACGAGAGGTCATATCGCCTGATGGCTCTCGTCGTTTTCCTGATTTCACTATCGAAGACGACGAAACGGGTGCAACCGTATATATCGAACATCTCGGCTTGCTCCACGATCCAGTATACCGCACCCGTTGGGACGTGAAACTCGAGTGGTACCGGAACATGGGTATCCTCCCGGAAGAAGAAGGAGGCGGTGAGAACGGGACACTCGTCACGACCCGGGATGACAAAGGGGGCGGTATCGACAGCAACGAAATCGAAACCGTCATCAAAAGAGTGTTAGGACGGTGATGAGTAAAGGGCCGAAAGGACATGCTTGACAATACCATGAACAGAATCACGGAAAACGATAATTCGGTGGCACATTGAAATGAAACTTCCGACATGCCGATTCATCTTTTTCTTCTCAATCGCATTTTTTCTCTCCTCCGCCGTAATCTCCGCTCCGGTCAGCAAGGTGATCGACGTGATAGACGGGGATACCTTGAAGGTGGTCCTGGAGGGCCGTTCGGTCCGCGTCAGGCTCCATGAGATCGATTACCCCGAGACAGGACAACGATACGGCCGAGAGGCCAAAAAGATCGCTCGGCGGCTCGCTTACGGAAAAGTGGGCCTGGTGGGCTCGCGAGGCAGTGATCGCTACGGGCGGATCATCGGACGGGTGATCCTCCCGGGGGGAGAGGATCTCTCCCTCGAATTGGTCAAGATGGGCGCTTGCTGGTGGTATGAGCACTACGCGCCGGAGGATGAGGAACTGGAGCACGCGCAGCATGAGGCGCGCTCTAAAAAGTGGGGGCTCTGGAAATCGAAGGCCCCCCTCCTCCCGTGGAAGTGGAGGAGGATGAAGAAAAAGAAGTCCCTCGCCTTCCCCAACTGATCAAATTTTCTCCTTTCGGTTCGATCTTTATCGGATTTTCGCTTGATCCAAAAGCTCGAACCGCCAGATTATCTCTAAAGATTCGCATCTTCGAATAATCTTCTTAGATTTTTTTCTGAAGTTTCATCATCCGGAGCAGAACAAGCGAATGTAATGATCGACAACTTCCGTCTTCCTCTTGAAATCCGCCAAATCGGGGAAATCCTCTCCCAGATCTTCTCCGGCCGATTCGGGACGTCAAAATTGACAATCGTGTCGAAAAACGCGAGCCCCATACCCATTACGCTCGCGGAAGTCGCGAGGAGCACCCCGCCGTTCCGTTTGATCATGTCGACACGCGATAATTTCTCCTCGGTTTGTAATTCGCTCATGATCGGAATCCCTTCGATTCCGGCCGAAACGAGGGAACTCGCCAAGTATTCCAAAGTATCCCTGTATTCGGAATATACGATTGAGGAATGCCCACTCCCATTAGGTAGCCCATGAACGGTATCCAGAAAAATATCGAGCTTTCCTTCTCTCGGAATGCTGTCGATCCGATCCAGGAGATTGAGCACGACCTCCTCATCGACTCCGGAATAATCGGGTCCCTGGACGTTTTCTTCCGGCGATGGAACTTCACCCCCCTCCCCCTCCCTTTCAGGGACATCTGGATCGAAAGGACGATCGGTGGATGATGAAATCCTCCTCCGAATATTCTGCAATGATTCTTGCAACGCGAAAAGGCTGGAATTGGCCCTTGCTTTCAGAATCCGGTGACGAAAATCCCCTTCGGGGAATAGGCCCGACATGATTTTACGGACTTCCCTCTCTTCGGCCGCCCGCTCGAACATCGCCCATGAGACATCGGGTTTGGGCCTTTCCGGATTCCATTCTACGAGGATATCTCGCCGGAGCTCCCCGGGATCCGGACCATCCCAAATACTCAATTGTTCTTGATCTTCCCAGAATATCGCCGATTGCCCGAACGCCGATATCGACAATATCCTGTCGGCATTTTCGGTTTTCCAGAAATTCACGAAGAGCTTCGAGCGCAACGAGGTGCGCCCAGAATACATGTGGGCTTCGTCGAAAACGACCCAGTCCCAGGCGGCATCCAGTGCTTGACCGATCTTCTCCTCTCTTTTCACGAAATCGGTCGATGTCACCCAAAGACCGGAGGTTTCCCAAGGATTCGCCCCGATCTCCATTTCGGTCTGCAAATACCGATAACGGGGACCATCCATCAAGTCCGCCTCTTTTTCCGTCAAAGAGGACAACCGCTCCCTCCAATGCTCGCAGAGGACCTTTATTGGACATATCACGAGAATCCGGGCTTGGGGATTCTCGAGGAGATGCAGGCCGATAGCGACGGATGTGGCATGGGTCTTTCCCGTTCCGACCTGGGCCCTGAGAACCATACGGCTTCCCCGCTCGGCACCGAGGAATTTTTCGACGAAATCTTTCTGATAAGGCACCAGGTGCTCGCGTGCGTCGAGGAGATAGCTGCTATCTTCCATTTTCCCCTCCCGAGCGCTTTCGTTCTTCCCGATTGATCTTCTGGTAGATCCACTCTCTTTGATTCGCGAGAAAATCGTAATCTTCAGGGGTCACTTCATACCTGAAATGGAATATCCCGTTCCTGAGCCCGTTCAACCTCTCGAGTCTCGCCCGGACGAAGTTCTGATTTCCCAATGAACTTTCGAAATAGGACCATCCGTACCGGCTGGGGATTATTGTGAGGAAATCGCCGAATGTGATTCCGTTCATATTTTCAGGGCATTTTTGATCTTTCGATTCATAATACGGCCTCAAACATCTATCTATCAGGCCGGAGAGATCTTTAGGATTGAGGATGAACTCGACCAGCCTCCTGAGCCCCAATTCGATTT
The DNA here is from genome assembly GCA_030922375.1 of bacterium. Taxonomy (GTDB): domain Bacteria; phylum UBA8248; class UBA8248; order UBA8248; family UBA8248; genus UBA8248. The sequence continues at coordinate 7,230 of JAVEPB010000088.1, forward strand.
CCCTGCAAAGCAGATAGGGTCTCGATATTCTGTAGAAATATCCCAAAACATCGATGGTGGTGACGATCCCTTGCAGCTAGTTCTCCCTGCCGACGAGAACCGCCTCATACTCATCGAGGTATTTCAAAATCTCGTACATACTGTCTTTCACGGTCACGAACGGGATTTTTTCCAGCAGATCCTCGACGTAGAGGTCGAGCGGGTCTATTTTCTGATTCTTGGTTTGGGGCAGATTCTTGGCCAAAGATCTGAGGGAAAAGACGCCGAGGACGTGCTCGTCCTCCAGGACGGGCATCTGGGAATAGTTCTTCAGGTGCATGATGGAAAGAGCGGCTCCAACAGTATCGTGAGGAACCAATTTCTCGACCGGGATATCGTCCCCCGAAAAAAGCGCTCCCACCTCATGAAAATGCGAATCGAGCTCCAGGGCGCGATCGAACATATCCGGGTTCCTCGAAAATCGTAAACAGGCGACTCGCAAGCCTCTTCAAATTGTCGAGTATTCGGTGAAATGATAGATGGGTGGGAGTCCTTTCTCAAGCGCCGGAATACGCGATTCCGTCTCGATGGAAAAAGGATGAAACGGCATCTTCCCAGGTCATGTGCGAGAGACGGGGTGAAGGTTACCCGAGGAGATCGAGGAGAGAGGAGAGGTTTTTTTCGATGGCGAACCGCATTCGGGTGATTGCTATATGATTGCTGGGTCGCTCACCGGGCCACCACAAAAAGAAAGCCGAGGCGATAAAGGCTCGGCTTTCAACCATTTACGTGGTGGGCGGGACAGGGATCGAACCTGCGACCTATGCCTTGTAAGGGCAGTAAGGGTATCCTGGATTCACCATTACTTGAAATCGATTTGGTTGCATAATGGTTGCATAAATAACCTATTACAAAAAGTATTTTGCTAAAAATATTATAAATAATTGTTTTTATTGGTACCCGGGGCCGGACTCGAACCGGCACGGCCTTCCGGCCAACGGATTTTAAGTCCGTAGCGTCTACCATTCCGCCACCCGGGCCGGTTTTACATCCGCTACTCTACCCTAATGACCTATCCCCCAAAACCGGTCCGTGCCGGATGAGATGAGTGGATTTTCAATTTTTCAGCGTTATCCAGACTCAGCGCATCATGGAGGCCCGCTGGCTCGGTTATTGAGGGACCGCGAAATCACCAGGGGAATCACGCTTCCTCAAGCGCCGAGCTCGCCCATGATCCGCCGGAGCGCGGCGGCGGAGGCCGCGGTTTTCTCCACCGACCTCAGGTGCGGCTCGAGAGTCACGGTGGTTTCGTATCCGTCTTCGGTCAGTTTTCGAAGCTGGCCCGCCACGTCGAACTCCCCCTCGCCTACCGTTGACCACACATACCTCCCGCCCTCGGCTCTTTTTGCGTCCTTGATGTGAACGTGGGCCATCCGCCCCCGCACACGCTCGTAGCCCGCCGGGAAGGCATCGGTTTCTCCAGCCGCATGGGCGTTCGCCGGGTCCCAGAGGATGCCCAGCGCCTTTGAGCCGATTTTTTCGGTGAGCTGAAGGGCGTGGGCGCTGGTCGTGACGGAGGTCGTACTCTGATTCTCGATGGCCAGGGTGACACCTTCTTTTTCGGCCAGACGGACGGGCAGGAGATAGTGTGAGGCGACCTCATCGGAAATGGGGTCTTCCATATCCTGCGCGACCCACCGCGTAGGCAAAAGGGGAGAGAGGACCCGGACGATATTCGAGCCGAAGATGTGGGCGGCCTCCATCGCTCGCTTGAGATTTTCTATCTGGGCGTCGTATTCGATCTTGATGAACTCGGGAGGGATTTTGAGGAACTGCGAGCCGATGCCGACAACCTCGAAGCCCTCTCCGCGCACCATGGCGAGCGCCTCGTTTTGCTCGAACGCGGTCAGGTTCCAGGCCCCCTTTCCGAAGAGCGTCCGAAATTCGACGCGCCTCATCCCCCACTCCTTCGCGTATCGCAGGGCCACCTCCAGATCGTCGTCCACCTCATCGGTTACGATGCCAAGCTCCCACATGAGATTTATTGTCCCCATATAAATAAAATACCAAGTCAAATCCCTAAACCGCGCCAAGCCCTCACCCGCTCCGGCGGCCGGCCTTCGCCGAGAATACCCCATCGCCGCCCGGTTTAGAATTCTCGCGCCGCTCAAGAGGATGGGGGGGATTTTACCCGAAATCGGGAGCGCCGTGCGGCGCCCGGCAGGCGGCACCTGGGCGCTCCCTCAAAGTGGAATCTGTCGTTCAGCTTCAGCCAAAAAAACGAAGGCGCCCGGCCCCGCCTTCGCGGGCGGGCCGGACGCCTCCGGGTTCGGCATCGTACATCCGGGGCACGCAGGCCCCGGAGAGAGTGCGCTACTTGGCGGTCACCGATTTGATGAGCTCGGTGTATTCCTTGAACCTGCGCGGCCGCGACTTGTCGTAATCCGACCCGCTCTCATAGTTAACGGGCATTCCGATGCTCCTCATGAAGCGCTTGAAGGACCTGTGCTTCATCAGCTTCGCGAAGGCGTCCTTGAGGACCTTCATCCGGGCGGCGGGTACTCCCGAGGGCGCCTGGAAGATCCGGTCCATCCGGAAACCGATCTCGCCGTAGCCAAGCTCTTTGAGCGAAGGAACGTGCCCGAACTCGGGGTCGTTCTTGAAGCGGTCGGGACCCATGACGACCAGCGGGCGCATTTTCCCGGCCTTGACCAGCGGGCGGCACTGCGTCGTCTGGCACGAGCCGACATCGAGCCGGCCGGCCAGCGTGGCGCGAAGCAAGGGACCGCCGCCCTTGTGGGGGATGAGGTTCACCTTGATGCCGGTGGCCTTGAGAATCTGCATGGTGCTCGTGTACGAGCTTCCCCAGACGCCGCTGTGGCCCCAGTTCAGCCCGCCGGGGTTTTTCTTCGCGGCTTTGACCATATCGGCGAACGTCTTGAAGGGTGATTTGCTGTTGACGGCGAGGACGCCGTCGGAGTGGTTAATCTTGACGACGGTCTTGAGCACCTTCTGGGTGTCGAAGGGGACCTTACGCGTCTGGGGAACGATCATGTCGATGCCGTTATGGGTGAAGATAATCGTGTAGCCGTCCGGCCTGGAGTTGGCCACGAAACCCGTCGCCTTCATCCCCGCGCCGCCGGGAAGAAGCTTGACGATCATGGGCTGGCCCAGGATGTCGGCCATGATGCTCGTGATGCCGCGCGCGTGGAGGTCGTGGCTCCCGCCCGCGCTGAAGGGAATCACCACGACGATGGGTCGATCGGGATACGCCGCCGCCGAAGCCGTGTTCACCAGCGGCGAGGCGAGAAGCGCCAGAGCAACCAAGAGAGTGAATACGATCCGTTTCATGGTGTTTCCTCCCCTTTTAAGATGTTGCTTCAAGTGGCCCACTAGGCTGCTTCCTTTTCTGCAGCCACGGGCGAAGAATCAGGTAGACGGTCCATATTATAGCCGCGATCAGGAAAAGCGAAGCGACGGGCCGCTGTACGAACATGTAGTGGAAGAGCGACCCTTTTGCGTAGAGCATGGTTTGACTCAAGCGGTACTCGATAGGCTCCGAGAGAACGAAGGCGATGACCAGGGGCGCGAGATCGAACTTGAGCTTCTTGAGAATGTAGGCGCAAATACCGACGATCACCATGATGCCGACATCGGTATAGACCCCGGTGGAGAGCGTTCCCACGAAAGCCAGCCCGACGATTACGGGGACCAGAAAAGCCTTTTTGGCCTGTATCGCCTTGGCGAACGGTTTTAGAAGGACGTAGCCCAGCCCGAGGAAAAGAATGTTCGCGAAGACGATGCTCAGGAGAAGGGCGTACATCAGCGGGCCCTGCTCCTCGAAAATCTGGGGGCCGGGCCGCATCCCGTGCGCAACGAAAGCGCCCAGCAGGATGGCCGTGATGTTGTCTCCCGGTATGCCGAGGGTGAGCAGCGGGACGAGGGTGGGCCCGTTCACGGCGTTGTTGGCCGCCTCGGGGGCCGCGATTCCGTTGAGCTCGCCCTCGCCGTAGTCATCGGGGTTGTCGGAGGCCCGCTTCGCGGCGCTGTAGGCGATGAAGGCCGCCACAACCTGGCCCACGCCGGGCACCATCCCGATTCCGGTGCCGATGACCGTCGAGCGCAAGATGGTGCGGATCGAGGCGCGGAACTCATTCCACCGGAGACGCTCGCCCGCCTTACTGAGGTCGATGTGCTCGGCGATGAAGCGAGGCGCCCGCGACTCGACCGATTGGAGAACCTCTGGGATGGCGAAGATGCCGATCACCAGCGGGATGATGGGGATGCCGGCGCTGATGGCCTGGATGTCGAAGGTCATCCTCGTCGCCCCCGTGGCGGCGTCCGTGCCGATGAGCCCGAGGGCCAGGCCGATGCAGGCGGCGATGGCGCCCTTGAGCCCCGACTCGCTCGATACGCTCGCGATGAGGACAAGCGAGAAGATGATGATGGCGAATACCTCGGGCGGCCCCACCATGAGCACGACGAGGGCGATGGGACCGATGGCCATGAGGGTGAAAATGTCCGAGAGGGTGTCGCCCGTGACCGAGGAGAAAAGCGCCATTTCGAGGGCTTTGCGGGCCTTGCCCTTTCGAGTGAGGGCGGGGCCGTCGAAAGTGGTCGCGATCGAAGCGCCCGTCCCGGGGATCCCGACCAGGATGGCGGAGATGCTCCCGCCGAAGATGCCCCCCTTGTAGAGGCCGATGAGGAAGGGGATGCCGAGCATCGGCTCGAGCTTGAAGGAGACCGGGAGCAAAATCGCCATGGCGAGGGTGGTCGTCAGCCCCGGCATCGCTCCGACGAACATTCCCACCGAGAGCCCGGCGCAGATATACAAATAGGTGTCGGCCCGGAGAAGAAGCGAAAATCCCTGAAGAAACGATTCAAACATGATTTTTGTCGGCCTTAATCGCTAAAAGAAAATAGAAACCAACATCTGCATCAGAGCCTCTTCGGTGTCGGCAATCACCTGAAAATGAGCGCGCGGCAACGATATCGCCAGCAGACGCTCGAATATGAAACGAATCGCCACCGGCACGATCAGAGCAAAGGCAAGCGCCTGCCACCAGATTCGCGTTCCGAGAAAGAGGGTCATCCCCCCCATCAGGAATATCGATGTGACGCCGTAGCCGAGCCAGGGAAGGAGGAAGGGATAGGCCACGGCGATCAGGTACAAGGTCAGGACGCGCTGAATCGTCCCCGGTTCCTTGAAAATCTTCCCTTCCTTCGCCGCGGGAAGGCGGCGGAGGGCGCCGGTCAAATAGGTCAGCCCGAGCACGATGAGCAACGCGAACGTCAGGCGGGGAAAAAAGACAGGCGAGAGCCGCAGGAAGTCCACCTGGGCCGCGGGAATCCCGCCTTCCGCGATCATGCCGGGCATGGCGATGAAGAAGTAGATCGCCAGGATGGAGACCAACGCCGAGACCCCGACCGCCAGCAACGTGAGGGGGCGGCTATCCGGTTCCTTGAATCTTTGACTTGAACTCACCGAGCAACCCCCGCAACCTGGCACCGTCCGAGAGCGGAGGGCCGCCCCGAGATGTCCCTTATGATGGTGACGCCTAAAGTATAGGAATCGGGAACCATATAATCGAAATTGGGGGGAGGTTGCAACCGGCGGAGGTCACCTTGGTCTGCATTTCCGGACCTGGAATTGGAGAACATCGGCCCGGACAAACGGCCGAACTTAAATACTCATCATCATCGGGCGGCATGCCGGGGATCGGCCCGCCGGGCCTCGATCACGGCATTTTCGAGAAATTTCTCCATCTCGCGGACAAACTCCATATCCTCGAAAACCAGGTGCCTCGATGCCAGAATTTTCGCCATCACCGACTCGCGGAACGAGGGGTCGGTCCCGAGGCGGACGGCGATATCGACATATTCCTCCAGGGAGGAGGCCACGCAATCCATTACATTCATCTTCCCGTAAAGCGCGCTCATGTATCTTCCGAATCCAATCCGGCTCGGCCAGGTGACGATGGGAGCGCCGGCGGTCAAACTCTCGTAGGAGGTGGTCCCGCCGTTGTGGTGAATCGAATCGAGGATAACGTCCGAAATCGCGAGAACATTCAAATAATGGCGGTGCAGCATCCGGGGAATCATCCGGACCCGCCCGGCGAGGTCGGGAATCGCCGACCGCAGGCGGTTCATCAGCGCATCGGACCAATCCCCGGTCGTTCCCTCAAGCAGTAAAATCAAGCCGTCCGGGTCCCGCCTGAGAATATTTCCAAAAACCTCGTCGATATCGGGATGCAGCTTGTGAAGGTTTTGAAAGCAAGAATATATATGGGCCGTCTCCGGCAGGCCATAAAAACTCCGGCTCTTGAGGTCCACCGGCATCCGCGATGAGGTGAAATGGATTAGCGGCGATTTCAGACGGACCAGTTTTTCGAGAACATAATCCTGGCCGTCCCCGGGCTCGACGAGATCGCTCGAAATAAAATAATCCATCTCGGGGCTCCCGGATGTCGCGCCACACCAATATCCGCACTGAACCGGAGCCAGACGGAAAAAAGGCAGGATAAAATTGGCCGTGCGGGTGCCGACCTCGTTGTAGAGAAGCGCATCGAATTTCTCGGCGCGAATCCTTTTGATCATGTCCTCCATCGAAAGGGAGTCCAGATAGAAAAAATCGACGCCCGAATCGTTTCCGACCCCCTCGATATTCGCGCCGCCATCGAATTTCTCCAATCCATCGATAATGTTTTGCCGGCTTTTTTCGTAGCACAGGACAGTGACGGAAAATCTCTCCCTGGACAGATTCACCATCAAGCCTCTCAGCCACAACAAAAAAGGGCCTTCCTTGTTGGCATTCACGAACCCGACCCGGATGGGGCCTCTTCGGGCGGAGTTTTCGCCGGGCGTGTGAACGGGCTTCATGAGTTCGGGATATTTCCGCCTGAATTTATCCGAAAACAATTTGGCGAACTTGCATTTCCACGGCTTCTCGTTCCGGCCATGAAAGAGCGTGTAGTAGGGCGGGAGCCGCACATATGTGAGGTCGTCCAGGTCAAACCGAAGCGAGTCCTCGGAATAGCCGCCCAGGGCCTCTTCCATCTCCGCCCGCCACGCATCCATCTCCCCGGCCGAGTTGAAAATTCCGGGACAAGAAACATCGGAGCCGAGTCTCAACAAGGCGTCATCGGGAAAAAGACGGTCCATCTCTCCCCGGGCGGACTTCGCCTCCTCGAATTTTCCGACGAACGCCAGCATCCCGGCCAAGTGGAAATGCGCCTCCCTATAAGTGGGATGGAGGCGGATCGCCTCACGCAGGCAATCCGCCGCCTCGTCGAATTTCTCCTCGCTCCGGTATATCGATCCCAACCCGAAATGGGCTTCGTGGGCGCGGGGATCAAGGGCGATCGCCTCGCGGAAAACCGTCGCGGCCTCCTCCTCGTTCCCCTGCTCGTGCAAAACGGGCCCCAAATTGAGATACGCCTTGATATATCCGGGATCGATTCGAATCGTCTCCCTGTAGCCCGCCTCGGCCGCGTCGATATCTCCCTTGTCCCTCAGCAATTTCGCCAGATTGAAACGCGCGTCGGCGAAATCGGATTTGATTTCAAGCGCCCGCCGAAACGCCGCCGAAGCCTCGTCAATCCTCCCCCGCTCGAGGAGAGCCACACCCGAATTATTGTGTCCTTCGGCGGAATCGGGGTTGATGGCAAGCACGCGGCCAAACCGCTCGATGGCTTCATCGATCCGGCCTCGCTTCATCGAAACGATGCCCAGGCTGCTGTGGGCCTCGGCGAGTTCCGGGTCCAGATTCGCCGCCTGGGCGAAACTCGCCGCCGCCTCGTCGAGACGATCAACCCCAAAAAGCGCCTTGCCGAGATTCAAATGCGCGTTGGGAAAGTCGGGATTGATGGAAATTGATTTTTCGAAGGATTCGGCCGCTTCGTCCAGCTTGCCCTGCATCTGAAGCGAGAGCCCCAGAATATTGTAAATATTGGCTTGAAGGGGAGCGACGCCACTTCCGCCGCCCGCCTTTTGCGCCTCCTCCATGAAGGGCAATATCTTTTTGAAGGCCTCCTCCGCCTCGGCGAGCTTGCCGGAGTTGAAGTAGCCGATCGCCGCATCGAGGGCGGAGTCCAGCGGCACTTCCGCCGGGCCTTCCGGACGCTCGTCAGGCGATTGCCCGCTCCCCGGACTCACCTCGCCCACCTGCTCCGAAAGCCATCAAAAGACTCATTGCCGCACAGCCGGCTCGATTGCATCTCTCAAGGCACTCCTGATCACCGGAGGGTTCGGGGCGGGGGCATCCCGCCAGTATAATCCCAGATAAAGCGGCGGAAAAGAGCATAGCGAGGAGATTATCACTGTAGCCCCATCACATAATCGGCGTGCCCCCCGAGGAAGAGTGAAATGAGCGAAATTTGAAAAAGGGAGCCTATTGCCGTATAATCACAGATTAAATTATCGCTATTCTTTGCCGCCACAAAAAGAGGCGTTTCAAGGTGAGTCAGGCCGAGATTAAATGCCTAGCTTGCGGAAACTCGAATTTCAATGTGCCGGCAGACGCATATGACAATACAAGTATCGGATGTCCAGTGTGCAAAAATGTCTCGCCGCTTAAATACCTTCGTGAAAATGGCATACCCGATGAAGATTATCCCGGATTACTTTCATATCTTCATTCTCTTTCCCCGTTGGCGACCGCATTGTCTCTATTGCTGCTTGCAGTAGGAACTGTATTTTCACTTCTCGCTATTTATCAAACAAACAAAGGGCTGGAATTGAACAAAATAGCAATTGAAGAGCAAAAAAAGCAATTCAAACTTCAAGACTACGCTTTTTACGTAACAAGAAGGACCGAACTGATCGAAATTCTTTATGGGAACAAATGCAAGATAAATGACGGATCCAAAAACCGGGTCTGCGGTTGGGCTTTACAGGAATTCATCGACCTCGAATGGGAAGCAATCGTATACCGGGAACGCACGGAGAAAAACAATAAAAATTTCCCCACAAAACGTTGCGAAAAAAAAGTAGCCCGGTCAAACCAACCAAGTCTTTATCAGGCAAAGATACACGGGATCGATCTTGACGACAGAAAAGTAAAATTTTGCAACGTCAACTTTCGCGATGCAACCTTTAACGATGTTTCATTGATTGATTCAAGATTCGATTTTGCCACTCTAGACGGAGCAACCTTCGATAACCCCCGGCTAACGAGAGCCACTTTTAAAATGGCCGAGCTAACCACAGCAAAATTTATGAATGTCAACACAGGTTTTCTATTACAGGAACAGTTAAACCAGGCATGTTTCACGGGTGATTGGGACAAAATAGAGCCACCCCCCGGCCTTTTTGCACCTACAACCCTATGCAAATAGTTTCTTTCAGCTCCTGTTCAGTTATCCTCGTTCCCTGATAATTTAACGCTTTCATTATCCAAGCACACCGTCCCATCAAGGGCTCCCCACCTCATCCTCCGAAAGCAATAAACGAAAACGAAAAACCCGCGCCGGCGCGATAAGATTCGCGGCGGCGCGGGTTTCCGGTTTCGCCCGGGCGGGCTCCGGAAGCTAACCCGTGTATTCGAGTATGTGAAGGCCGAGACCCCAGCGGTCGGCGACGTAGATCAGGCCGGTGTCCTTATCGACCTGGACATCGTTACTCTGGGGGCAGCAGCGCTCCTTCGTCCCTTCCGGAATGTAGTACCCCACCTCCTTGGGACTGAAGGGATTCGACCAGTCCACGATCCGCAGCCCGGCGTTGAACCAGCAGATGTACATCAGATCGTCCTTGGTCATGTCGAGCCAGACGTTGTGCGCCCCGTAGCGCGAACCCGTCTGGGACCATTTCTTGTCGACGGGACGCATCTCGATGGGATCGGTTTCGTGGGGCATGAAGGTTGAGACCGGAATCGGATTGTCGATGTTCCGCATGTCGTAGAAAGTCACGAAGGCGGGCGGATGGTCGCAGTTCACCGTCGTCGTCTCGTGCGTCACGATGGCGAACTCCGAGCCGTCCGGGACGAGGAAGCTGTGATAGCAGCCCGGCCAACCGTGGGTCTCGTGCGGGTTCTGGCGCCACATGAACTCGGGCTTGGCGGGGTCGGTGAGGTCGAACATCACGATGCCGCTGTCCCAGTAGCCGCAGGTGACATAGTTGCCGAAGGGGTTTCCCTCGTGAATCCAGGCGCCGTCGCCGACGATCTCGGGGTCCCAGCTGGGGGACTCGCCATCCTTCTGGCCCTCGAGCCAGCCGAGGCCGATGAACTCGGGCGCCCAGGGGTCCTTCATGTCGTGGACGAGGAGCACCTTCCCCGTGTAGCCATCCCTGAAACCCGAGCTGTACATCAGCTTTCTCTTGCGGTCGTAGATCGGGCGGTGGATGCCGAACCCGTCCACCTCGACATAGTTGATGAATTTGGGGTGAACGGGGTCGGTGTTGTCGAAGATGCGCAAGCCGCCGACGACCTCGGGGTCGTCCTTGAAGCTGGGCCTGATCTCGCTGTTCGTAATGAGGACCTCGTCGTTGATCCGGAGCACCTTGTGCGTCCGGGCGGCGGGGCTGTCCACGATCTGGTTGACGATCTTCGGATTCGCCGGGTCCTTCACGTCGAGGATCGTCATGCCGTCGTGGCCGTTCACCCCGGAGGCCGCCACATAGCAGAGCCCACCGCCCACCTGGATCTGAAACGCATCGCCCCACCCGTTCAGGTCGGAGTGGGCGACCAGCCGGACGTTGCGGCTCTCCTCGGGCCAGGGCTCGGTGAGCTGATGATCGACGCCGATATAGGCCTCCGGCCCCCCTCCCCTGACCGGATTCGGATTGTAATAAGGTCTGGACATTGATGATTTCCCCTTTCTATCAGTTCGTTGAGAAAACTAGAAAATACTTCACACTTTCAATCGATACGCCTCGCGAAACATTTTCATGAATTGACCGGGCGACGCCGGCGCCCAAGCCCGGAAAAAGCCCGGGCGTGGGCTGGCCGGAATAGGCCACCTTAAATTCTGCTGAAAATGAAACATATCTCGGCGAACCCATATTACACCCTATCCGCGCCGGGGGCGATCCGCGCGGGGATTTCGGCTCCCCGCCCGCCGGCTCGCCCTATTGTCATGACTTCCCTTTTGTCTTGACATCTCCCACCCTTCCTTCCGATACTTCCCCTATCGGATATATTAAAGAAAGCGGACTGGCCGCCCACTGTGCCGCAGGGGAATTCGGAGCGGTGGCGAAGTTTTTCCCTTCGGTCAGAGCCGCCGCTTTCCGGGAGAACGCGAGTGGAAATTTCACTGAGCATCAACGGCGAAGTGCGATCCTTCGATGTCGAGCCGAGGACCCTGCTGGTCCACCTGCTGCGCGATCACGCCAAACTGACCGGCGCGCACGTGGCCTGCGAAACCTCGGTCTGCGGCGCCTGCACCGTGCTCCTCGACGGCCAGGCCGTGAAGAGCTGCACCGTCCTCGCCGTCCAGGCCAACGGCTGCGAGGTGACGACCATCGAAGGGCTCGCCGAGGAAGGGAAACTCCATCCCATCCAGGAACAGTTCTGGGAAAAACACGGACTGCAGTGCGGCTTCTGCACATCGGGGATGATCCTCACCGCCTATCAACTGCTCGAGCGGAACCCCGACCCCTCCGAGGAGGAA
>JAVEPB010000089.1 GCA_030922375.1 bacterium
AACGTCCGGGAAAAAGCCGGCCAAGAAGGCGTCCGTGAAAAAATCGGCCGTGAAGAAGAAGACCGTGAAAAAATCGGCCGCGAAGAAAGCAGCCGTGAAAAAATCGGCAAAGAAGAAGGCCGCCAAAAAGAAAACCGTAAAACAAAAGTCCAAAAAATCAACGGGGAAAAAAGCGCCCCGTGGCGGCAAGCCGAAGCGCCGCTAAGTTTCCACTCTCGATTCCAGATCGCTCCATGAAAATTCTCGAAGGTCTCAGGGTCATCGACGCCGGCCAGTTCAACGCCGGCCCCATCGCCTCGCTCTATCTGGCCGGCTACGGCGCCGATGTCGTCAAGATCGAGCGCCCGGGCGGGGAGGACAGCCGCGCCATCGGTCCCTTCCGCGGGGGCGAGAGCAGCTACTTCATGAGCCTGAACCGCGGGAAGCGCTCCATCACCGTCAACCTCAAGAGCCCCGGCGGCTGTGAAGTATTCAAGCGTCTTGCCCGCGGGGCGGACGTTCTCATCGAAAATTACATGCCCGGCGTGATGGACCGCCTCGGGGTGGGTTGGGAGGCGCTTCACGCGGAAAACCCCCGGCTGATCTACGGCGCGGTCTCGGGGTTCGGAACCGGGGGGGCAGGCGCTGCGCGCCCGGCGTTCGACAGCCTGCTCCAGGCGGCGGGCGGCCTCATCAGCGTGACCGGCCCGGTGGGCGGACCGCCCGTGCGGGCGGGGGTGTCCATCGTCGATATCACGAGCGGGCTGTTTCTCCTCTCGGGGATTCTGTCGGCTCTCTGGCGACGCGAGCGTACCGGCGAGGGCTGCCGCGTGGACGCCTCGATGCTGGCATCGACGGTCAACATCATGGAAAACCCGGTCGCGCGGCACAGCTTCACGGGAGAGGTCCCCGGCCCCGAGGGGCTTTCGCATCCGGTCGTCTCTCCGTTTTCGGGCTACCGCACCCGCGACGGTCTCATCTTCGTGGCCATATCGAACACCAACCGCTACAGGGTGCTCGTCGAGGCGCTGGGCCGCGGCGGTCTCGCGGCCGACCCGCGTTTTGCCGAGAACCGGGAGCGCGTCGAAAACGACGGCGCGTTGCGCGAGGTTTTAGAGGAGATATTGAAGGAGCGCACCACCGCCGAATGGGAGGCGTTCCTCATCCCGAAAGGAGTTACCGTCAGCGCCATCAACGACGTTGCCCAGGTGAAGGAGCAGTTTCCCGAGGTGTTCGTCGAGGTGGACCATCCCGCCGCCGGCCCGGCCCTGCTTCCGGGTTCGCCCGTCGCCTTCGGCGGCCCGACCAGGGCCTTCGGTGGAGACGAGCTTGATTTTTCACGGCCCGCCCCCTCGGCCGGCCAGCACACCGGCGAAATCCTCGCCGAACTCGGCTACCCTCCCGATGAGATTGAAGAACTCGGGGAATCCGGCGCGGTCTAGGCGGGCGGGAGGTCTTTCCGATCTTTCGCGGGGCCCGTCTTTTTCGGGGCGAATCTTTTCCTGAAACTCACCGTCTGGCGTCGCGTGATGCCGTAGAGCATTACTCCTCCCACGGTGACCGATATCAGAATCAAGGCGAAGCCCAGCGTCATAATCTGCTGAAATGGGGAGCGGGGGGTTTTCGATTCGGCGGGACCGGACCCTCCGGCGGGACCGGACCCTCCGGCGGGGGCTCTATCGGTGAGCCCGGCTCCCTCGCCGGGGAAGGGCATGTGGGCGATGCCGTCCCGTCCGGAATCGGACGGTGGTCCCATCTCAGGAAACCAGACGAAAGGTATTGAAATCATCCCCGCTACTAACACAAGGGGGAGCACCAGCCGCGTCAAATATAATCGAAACAAAATTCCCGCCTCCAGGCCCGATCATCGAACCCCAAGCCCCAAATATTAAACGCCGCCACGCGGCGGGTCCAGATGGGACCGGGGTACGAAGACGCCGGTTGTGTTTTTTGGGGGATGTTCCTAGGATATAGCCAATTCGCCCAATTCGTTTTTATGCGATGGTTCAAGAGGAATCCCCTGATGATTCGTCCCCGGATCGGAATCACCTGCGACCTCACGAAACGAAATTATCCGGAAGATCCCAAGGAGCGGGATCGCCATTCGTTGATGGGCGCCTACGTTCACGTTATTCAGAAGGCGGGGGGTATCCCCTTCCTCCTTCCCTCGATGGACGATGAAAAAGACGCGCTCGCTTTCATCGAGATTCTCGACGCACTCGTCATCTCGGGCGGCGGTCACGACATCGACCCCGAGATATACGGAGAAAGGCCAATCCCCGAATGCAGCTTGCCGAACAGGAAGCGGGCCGACTTCGAGCTTTCGATTTGCCGGGGGGCGCTCTCGCGCGATTTGCCGGTCCTGGGAATCTGCGGCGGCGTTCAGGTGCTCAACGTCGCCGCCGGCGGAACGCTTGTCCAGGACATCGCCGCCCAGGTGGAAGGCTCCCTGGTGCATATTCCCGAGGACGCCGAAAAGGAGACCTATACCTTCCATCCCGTCGAAGTGCTTCCCTCGAAACTTGAGGCCACCATCGGGCCGGGAGAGTACACCGTGAACAGCCATCATCACCAATCCGTGAAGGACCTCGGCTCGGGGATGCGGATTGCGGCCCGGAGCCCGGACGGTGTCATCGAGGCCATCGAGTGCACTTCCTGCCGGTTCGTTCTCGGGGTTCAGTGGCATCCCGAATCCATGGCGGCCTATGAGTACGGCGACAGCCACACCTCCGAGCATATTTTCGCGCGGCTGATCGACGAGGCCCGCGAATTCGCCATGGACGCCGGCACCCGCCGTTTCGAGATGGCCTAGTTCCTCAGCCGTATTCCCACCCCCCGAGGCGGCCCGGCGCCGCCGATGCCGTAGAGCCGCGGCCCGGGGCCGCCGATGCCACCGAAATATCTCGAGGAGGTTTCCGAGAATGGACCAACGCCTGGACCCCTACCGCTTCGATGTGGGCTCGGCCCGGATCGAGCCGGATACGCCCATCATCGCCGGCAGCTTCTATACCCGGAAAATTATTTTCACTGCCGGCGAATACGGCTCCGACGAAGGGGGGCGCATCCTGATTTGCAAGCGGCTCTCCTGCGACATGGAGCTGCCCCAGTTCACCGACCCCGCCGCCTCGGGCTACGTTACAGCGAGCTGCTCGAACCCCGTCGTGACGCTCGCCCTCTCCTATATCGAGCAGGGCTACCGCGACGACTGGCGCTCGGCCATCGCGGTTCGGGTGGCCCAGGGTTTTCTCTGCCAGGGCGATACGGTCGAGGTCATTCTGGGCGATACGAGCGGCGGCGGCCCGGGCATACGCGCCCAGACCTTCCCCGAGACGCGCCACACCATGAAAGTCGTCGTCGATACCTTCAACATGAACCATTTCTATGAACTCAACGAGAACCCCGAGATCCGTGTTGTGGGGGGCGCGCCCGAAAACTGGCATCTGGTTTACCCGCAGCGCCCGCTCCGGGGCGAGGTGTTCGATGTGCTTGTCCGGCCGGTGGACAGCTGGGGAAACCCCGCCGAGGAGTTTCGCGGCAAGGTCCGCCTCCTCAAAAGCCTCTCAAAAGGCGGGGAGGGGGATAAAATTCCCAAGGAGGCGGAGTTCCGCGCCGAGGACCGGGGCACCCGCCGGGTGCCGGGGGTGCGGCTCGAGGGCGAGGGCCCCTACCGCCTCCGGGTGGAGGACCCCGCGGGGATAAGCGCCCTGGGGCCGCCGGCTTGCCCCCGGGAGAGTGCGGATGAGCTGGCTCTCTTCTGGGGCGACATTCACGGCCAGACCCGCTCAACCGTCGGCACGGGGACGGTGGAGGAGTATTTCCGCTTCGCGCGGGACCGGGCGGGCGTCGATTTCGCCGCCTGGCAGGGAAACGACTTCCGGGTGTGGAAAAAGGACTGGGAGGAGGTGAAGCGCGAGTGCCGGGCCTTCAACGAGCCGGGGCGCTTCGTCACCCTGCTCGGCTACGAGTGGTCGGGGACCCGCTCGGGCGGGGGAGACTACAACATCTACTTCTCGGGCGACAACGCCGAAATACACAGAAGTTCGCACGCGGCCATCGACGATCTCTCCGACACCGATACCGACCGGTTTCCAATCTCGAAACTCTGGGAGACCTTCCGGGGGCGGAGCGACGTCATGTCCGTCGCCCACATCGGGGGCCGGGCCTGCAATCTGGATTATTTCGACCCCGAGTTTGTCCACCTCATCGAGGCCCACTCGCATCACGGAACTTTCGAGTGGCTCATCGAGGAAGCGCTCGAGCGGGGCTTCAAGGTGGGCATCACCGGCGGGAGCGACGATCACACCGGCCGCCAGGGCCTCGTCTACCCGAACCGGCGGACGAACAACGTCGTGACGTTCGACGTGAAGGGGGGGCTGCTCGGCCTTTACGCCAAGGAACTCACCCGGGAGGCGGTCTGGGACGCCATGCGGGCGCGCCGCACCTACGGCACGAACGGCGAGCGCATCCTGATGAAAGCCGCCTGCGCGGGCGCCTGGATGGGCGAGGAGATCACCAGCCGGGAGCCGCCGACAATCGAGGTCGAGGTCCACGGCACCGCCCCGCTGCTCGACGTCGAGATCAAGCGCGGCCTCGAGACCATCTACCGCTACCCGATCAACCGCCCGGAGGGCGGGAGCGGCCTGCGGAGAATCCGGGTGCAGTGGAGCGGGGTGTCGGACAAAAGCGGGCGCAACAAAAAAGTTAACTGGCGCGGGGGAATCTCGCTCAGCCAGGGGAGCATCGTCACCTTCACCCCCTATGCGCTCGATCAGTACGACGACACGGTCCAACGGGTCTCGAACAAGGTGCTCCGCTTTCAGACGGCCACCTCGGGCGACCCGGACGGGGTGATGCTCGACGTGGACGCGCCTCCCGGCGCCGAGCTTCATTTTTTCAGCGACCCGGCGAGCTTCAGGATGCGGCTGGACGACATCGGTTTCGAGCCGCACGTCGTTCCCGGCGGCGGGGTGAACATCCGCGTCCAGGTGAGCGAGGTCGCCGCCCAGACGAAAGACTGGAGCGCCCGGTTCGCCTTCACCGAAGAGGAGGCGCCCGGAGGGTGCAGCCCCTACTGGGTGCGTGTGCTCCAGCTGAACGGCGGGCAGGCCTGGTCGAGCCCGATATACGTGAACCGCTGACGGCTGGCAGCCGCTCCAGGTGGCGGCCGGACCTCTCCCGCCGCCGCTCTAGCTGACGCTCTAGTTGGAGAACGCGGCAATTCCCGTTATTTGACCTTGAGCGCTACGTTTTTGCTAAACTCGCGGGCTGTCCGCCGCCTATGGAGAGAGTGCGCTTTTGAAAATCGGAATCATCGGAATCGCCGCGAGCGGGAAGACCACCCTGTTCAACGCCCTGACGGGCGGCGCGGCCCACACGGGGGGCTACGGTGCCTCCCAGCTTCATGTGGGCGTCGCCCAGGTGGCCGATCCGCGCGTCGATAAGCTGAGCGAAATCTTCAAACCAAAAAAAACCACCTACGCCACCGTCGAATTCGCCGATGTCCCGGGTCTCGGCGAGGGGCGCGAGGCCGCCCCCGAGAAAGACAGCATCCCCCCGGCCCTCCAGGGGGCCGACGCTCTTCTCCTCGTCCTGAGGGCCTTCGACGATCCGGGCGTGCCCCACCCGCGCGAGAGCGTGGATCCGGCGCGCGATCTGTCAGACATGCGGGTGGACCTCATCCTTCGCGACCTTTCGGTCGTGGAGCGCCGCCTGGAGCGGCTCAAAAAATTGGTCATGAAGAAAAAGGACCCAGACGAAATGTCCGAGTTCGAGCTCCTCGATAAGGTCCAGAAATCCCTCGAGGAGGAGGCTCCCATCATCGTCCAGGATTTACCCGAAGAGGAGTTGGCGCGCCTCCGGGGCTTCGGGTTTTTGTCGGCCAAGCCGCTTCTGGCCGTTCTCAATGTCGGCGAGGACCGGATCGCCGATCCCGCGGAGGGGTTCGGGGTCTCGGCCGGGGAGGGGGAGGTGCCGCCCGTCGTGGTCGGCGCCCAGCTGGAGGAAGAGCTTGCCCAGCTCGCAGACGACGAGCGGGAGGCCTTCCTCGCCGACTACGGGCTCGAGCGCCCGGCGCGCGACCGGGTGATCCGCGCCTCCTTCGAGTTGCTCGGGTTGCAGAGTTTCCTGACGGTGGGGGAGGACGAGGTGCGCGCCTGGCCGATACGGCGGGGGGCGACCGCTCTCAAGGCCGCCGGGACGATCCACTCCGATCTCGAGCGGGGGTTCATCCGTGCGGAGGTGATCGGCTACGAGGAGTTCCTCCGGGCGGGTTCGATGGCGGCGGCCCGCGAGGAGGGGGTGCTCCGCGTCGAGGGGAAGGACTACGAGGTCCGCGACGGGGAGATCATGCACGTCCGGTTCAACGTATAGACGAAATCAGCGGCTCGAGGGGTTTTGGCGGGGAGCCAGGGCGGAAGCGGCCCGGAGCGCACCGGGCTTATTTGTCTTTATTATTCGTGCAGGAGCACTTCAATCCGTTCGATCAGGACGGGGAGATTGAAGGGTTTCACCACATAGTCTTTCGCACCCGCCATAACGCACTCGCGGATCGAGTCGGGGGTGCTCTTCGCGCTCAGTATCATGATCTGGGGAATTTCGTCCTCGTTTTCGGTGAGATTTTGGAGAATTTCCATCGCGCCCATGCCGGTCATGGAGTAGTCGACGATAACGAGGTCGAATTTTTCGCCCCGAATCAGCTCGAGGACTTCCTCTCCGTTATTGGCCATTTTCACGGAATGATTAATCCGCTGAAGGGAGACATCCAGCAACTGCATCATGGTCTCATCTTTGTCGGCAACGAGAATATTACCCAACTGGCAACCCACCCAAACTTAAGAAAGTGTCCCGATTTCGGACAGACTCTGCCACTCAAAAGATTTGTTACTATAAGTAGTTAAATATATATATTATGCTACATTCATATAATTGGGAACGCAAAAATAATACAACATTTCGGAGATTTTAAGTACTCCATCGGGTATAGGATTTCAAGTCTGGCAAGAGGGTTCGGACCCCTGCCCGCCGCCGCTCAGCCCTCCTCCAGGGCCGCTGCGCGGTTCGTGACCTCATCGAGAAGCGCCCGGTGGGCTCCGCAGCCGACCACTCGCTTCCTCGTTTCCTGAAGGCGGGCGAGGTGGCCCTCCTCCGAGTAGGAGGAGGGGCCGCCCGCATAGCGGTCCCGCATCATACCGATGCGCCCGAGGGATTCCTCTTCCTCGCGGGCCGTGATTTCCTCCTCGAGTATCGCCCGTGTAATTCTTTCGTGCGCCCGCTCCTGGGCCTCCTCGGAGCGGCAGATGAGGGCGATGTCCGCCCCCGCCCGCAAACCGGCGGCCGCCGCCTCTGCCGGTTCCTCGATCGCCCCCATTTCCAGATCGTCGGTGACGGCCACCCCGCCGAAGCCGAGTTCGCCTCGAAGCAGCTCTTTTATCAAACGCGGGGAAAGACTCGCGGGCCGCTCCGGGTCGATGGATTCGAATACCGCATGGGCCACCATCACGCTTGCCGCCCCGCCGGGGATGGTTGCCCCGCCGGGGATGGCCGCCCCATCGGAGACGACCGCGCGAAAGGGTACAAGCTCCCTGCCGCGCAAGTCCTCGAGCGAGAGCCCGCTCGAGGGGAGCGTCTCGTGCGGATCGGGGGCCATGTCGCCGATTCCGGGAAAGTGCTTGGCCGCCGCGGCCACCCCGCCCGCCTGAAGGCCGGCAATCACCGCGGCGCCCATCGTAGCGGCGGCTTCCGCCTCCTCCCCGTAGGCGCGATCTCCGATAACCGTACAGGCCGGGTTCGTCAAAATATCGAGCACGGGCGCGAAGTTCCAGTTGACCCCCACGGCGCGAAGCTCGGCCGCCGCCGCGCCCGCGCACCTGCGGGCGAGATCGGGATCGCCGATTCGCCCGAAAACACGCGCGGCGGGGAAGAGGGTGAAATCAGGGGAAACGCGGCTCACCCGGCCGCCCTCCTGATCGATGCCGATCATCAGGGGCGCCCTGAGAGGAGAGTCCGCCGCCGCGCACTGAAGGGAGTGGGTGAGTTCGAGGGTCTGTCCTGCGCTCTCGATGTTCCGCGAGAAGAGGATCACGCCTCCGGCCCGGCCCGCCCGGATTCGCTCGAGCAGATCGGGCGGGGGGGCCGCACCCACGAAACCGGCCATGATGTGGGCACCGGCCTTGATCTCGGGCGGCCAGTCTCGATAGGGCACGGTGGCCGGCTCCCGGCGCGGCTAGCGCAACCGCTTGATGGTGAAGTTCTCGGCCATCGGGAGCCCGACGACGGCCCCGGCCTCCTCCGCGCGGATGCGCACCCGTCTTTCCGTATCGCGCGGGTTGTGAATCTGGCTCTTGTGGGCGTTGATGGATTTAATCTTTTTCCCGATGGTCTCCGAGATATCGACGAAAAAATTCGGCTCGTTCGAGCGCGTGTAGATCAGCGTGTTCGTGTGGTGGGCCTCGATGCCCGCGTAGGTCAGCTCGGGCAGGAAGTGGTGATCTCGCGCGTAGATGACCCCTTTGAAGGCGGCGTGGCCCACGGCCTGGTGGTCGGGGTGTGAGTAATGACCCAGCCAGGGGTCGTGCATGACGACGGTGTCGGGCTTGAGGTGGCGAATGAGAAAAGCCAGCTGGTTCCTGAAGGCCCGCGTGTCCTCGAGTTCGCCGTCGCGGTGCCGGAGGAAAATCGTATCCTTCACGCCCAGTACTTTCGAGGCCGCGAGTTGTTCCCTCTCGCGGGTCTCGGTGAGCTTGTAGGGGGGGACGTTCTTCTTCGTTCCCTTGTCGCCGTTGGTGCATATGACGGTGTGGACGGCGCCGCCGTCCTCGGTCCACTTGGCGATGCTCCCGCCCGCCCCGAGTTCGGCGTCGTCGTGGTGGGCGACCACCACCATGATGTTTTTGAACTCCGATCGAATCAAGATTTTCTCCTAAAGAAAAATTTTTCAGGCCGAAACCGGCGAAACGCGCCGGCAACTTTCCTTATTATCCGGTTCCCCGGTCCTTAGCCGAAGAAGTTTTTTCCATACCCCGGCTTCCCGCTCGGCGGCGGAGCGCCACGAGAAGCCCCGCGCCCGCTCTCTCGCCCGCGCGCCCAGCCGCGCTCTCGCCTCGGGTGAGGTGATGATATTCAGGGCCGCTCCGGCGAAAGCCGGGATATCGCCCTCGGGGACGAGGTGACCGCTTTTCCCCGACTCGATGGCGCCCGAGAGCCCCCCCACGTCGAAGGCCACGGCGGGCAGCCCGCAGGCCGCCGCCTCGAGCGCGACGAGCCCGAAGGTTTCGTAGCGCGAGGGTATCGCCAGCACGTCGGCCGCCGAGTAGTAAGCGCGAAGCTCCTCCTGGCTCCTCGCGCCGAGGAAGCGAAAGCTTCCGGCGAGGTTCGACTCTCCTGCCAATCCGAGGATTCGGGCGACCTCCCCCCGCTGGACGGGAGAATTGAAATCGCCTGGATTGAGTCCGATTGTCATTTGCGGATTTTTTCCCGCCTCCCCCCCGGCGTGAATGACACTCACCGGAAGATCCGGCCGCATCCCCCGGATGGCCGCGAGCGCCCGGACCAGTCGGTCAAGGCCCTTGATCGGCTCAATCCGGCCCACGCTGAGGATGAACCGCTCCCTCTCGCCCAGACCGAGCATTTTCCTTGCCCGGGTGCGGGGAAGGGGGGAGAAACGCTCCGAATCGACGCCGCACGGGATAACGTGAATTTTCCCTCTTTCCGCGCCGAGCATCCCGGCCAGGTCGTCCGCCTCGCCTTCCGATGAGGCGACGAGAGCGTCCGCCCGCCGGACGATCCCCTCCTCGGCGTTCACCCGACCGCCGCTTTCTTTTCCGCCGTCTCCGGGAAGGGAGCCGTTTTTCCGGGCCGCGATAGTGTGGAACCTGTGCACCAGAGGTACCCCCCAGGCGCCGGCAAGCTCCTGTCCGGCGAGGGCGGATAGCCAGTAGTGGGAGGAGATGAGTCCATATCCTTCGCCGCGCTCATCGGCACTCTCCTCGCCAGCGAATTGGCGGATGCCCGAGGCGAACTCCCCGGTGAAGGGTGTTTGATGGTTTTTGTCGAGCGGTTCGCGCGGCCCGGCCGGTATCCGGATCAGGCGCGCCCCCGGCGAAAGCTCGGCGATTTCGGGCGATGCGGAGCCAGGCGGCGGTTCCCCGGTGGCCCGGGTGAACACATCGGCCCGGACCCCCAGCGAGGGAAGGGCCCTGGCGATCTCCCGGACATAGACGTTCATCCCCCCGGTGACATCCCCGCCCAGCGGTCCCGCCGGGTCGGTGTGCATCGACAAAAGCGCGGCGCTGAGCCAGTAGCGCTCGGTCATGCGTCCTCCCGCGTCAGCCGGATCAGGCGGATGTCCTCGTCCCTGGCCGCGTAGCGGTATTTGTAGGTTTCATCCCCGCGCAGCAAGTCGAACGAGGCGCGGCCGGCCTGGATGGCCTGCTCGATGTTCTGGCCAAGAAGGACGAGGCCCGCGCTGAGTTCGCGCTCCCCCGGATCGAAACCCGAGTTATAGAGATAGATCCGGTCCCCGTAGTCAAGCGAGAAATTCGCGGCAACGGGATGCCCGTCCACGCGCATGAAACTAAGGTCGAGCCAACCGAGGGCGAGCATTTCCTTGGCCATCTCCCTGAAAAAAGTGCTGCGCGAGGGGTTCCAGAATTCCGCCTTCTCGGGCTGGCTGAGTTCGTGGAGTCGGACGAAATCATCGAGGTCGGCCTCGAGCTCCTTCTCCGTGAGGGTGCGCCCGAACTCCAGCCCCGGCTCCATGTTCGCCTTGCGGATTTTCCGGCGGAGCTCGCGCTCCTCGCGCTGGCCAAGCATCCCGGTGTAATCATCCCAGGAGTCGGGAAGGGGGATCACCGGGCAGACGTTTTCGGCCTCGATGGTAGCGCCACCATGGGCGCCGCCGCCGGCCGCTTCGCCGACTGTTTCAAAGAAGGCCACTGTCGGCGAGGCGCCGGGGACGCTGTGCAGGGCCAGCTCTTTCCAGGCGGGAGCGTCCGGGCTGCTCAGGTATTCGAGCAGCGCCCGCCAGGCGTCCTCGTGGGCGCCGTCCCGCGCGACGATATCGAGATAGTCGGTGAGGTCCTCGCCGCCGACGAAGCGCATCAGCCCGTCCTCCCCAAGGGTGAAGGGGGCGATGGCGATCAGGGGCCCGCCCTCCGGGCCCACCGTGCAGATGTGGAGCTCGCCCGAGCCGAGATGCTTCCACCAGGTGGAGTGCCAGGCGGGATCGTAGAATGGGTGCGAGTGAGAGCTGGCCTCCATGAGCGCGCGCCACTCCGGGGCCAGCCGGTCGATATCGCCGGGTGTGGCATAGACGCATACTTGCAGGGGCTCCTTCCCCTCCCGCGAGGCAGTCACGGCGTAACACGAAGAAGGCGCGGAGCACGAAGAGGACATTTGCTCTCCATCAAACCAGTTGCGGGCGGCGGAAATCCACAGCCCGGCGAAACCCACAGATACTAAGTTGACACATTTCGGGCGTCAAATCCGCGGGCTAAAGAGGGACGAACACGGCCGATTCGTGACCGTCGAGGGGGGGCTGCAGCCGGGGGGTGCCGAATCCCAGCACCGTGGTCATGAGAAGTTTCTGGAAAAGGGTGAAGCCCGCCTTCGTCACCCCCCGGATCGAAGGCGTATTTTTGGCCTCGACGAAAATGGTCGAGCGCGTAAGGTCGAGTTTCCCGCCGAATTCCAGCGCCCGCCGGAGGACAGAGGGGTAGAGGTTCTGCCCCCGAAAGGGCTCGAGGGTGAACGCGTCGTAGAGATATATGTCCTTCGGCGCGATGTCGACGGCCATCATGATTTCCTCGACGCCGACCTTGCCCCGCGAGCCCCAGATGTAGCTGACCACATGGCCTTCATGTTTCGCGACGAAGCAAATCTCTTCCCGGCCGAACCGGATTTTCGTCAGGCGCTCGCCCTGCACCTCCTCGATCAGTTTCCGGTTCGGCGAGTCGCCGTTAAGCGTTTCGTAGCTGGCCTCGATGCGGGCCTCGTTTCGCAAAATTTCGCCCGGATAGACGAAGTCGTAGAGACCGAGCTCAATCGGGTTGTACATAAAAGAGGGCCATCCGCTCAATGAACCGTCTCCTTTTCCGTTTCCTCGAGAGCGCAGAGATAGGGTTCGAGCAGCGCCGCGAATTCGCTCCACTCCGGGAGGGCTGCGAGATGGCGGCGAACATGGGCCGCCGTGAGTGAGATATGACAAAGGTAGCGCGGATTTCCGCGCTCGGTTTTCTGATAGGAGAAGGTCCCGATGGCTTTGAGGTTCCGCTGAAGCCCGGTGAGACAAAGCGCGCGGCCGAACGCCGCGGGGTCCGGGAACAAGTCCTCCGCGCCCGATTCGGCCCTGAATTGCGCCACGAGCGCCATTCGCCCCTCCTCGGGGAGGGAGGCATAGCTGTCGAAAACCAGGGAGGCGAGATCGTAGGTCAGGGGGCCGAGGCGGGCGTCCTGAAAATCAAGGACGAGCAGTTTCGACGGCTCCGCGAGCCCCGCCGGCTCCCCGGTTGAAAATTCTCCCCGCGCCATGAGGTTCCGGCTGTGATAGTCGCGGTGGGTGAGGGCGTAGGGCAGCGCGCAAAGTTCGCCGGCCAGCGCGGCGAAGGGGGGGCCAAACTCAGCCTCGGGGGCGGGGAGGCCGCATAGCCCCTCGAAGGCGCAGCGGCGGGTCATGTGGAGCTCGCGCAAGAAAAGCGCCTCGTCAAATCCGTAGCTGAGTGCCAGCCGATCCGGTTGCTCCGATCCTGCGTCCTCTACGGGCGCTCTCCGGAGGGCGGCGAGCAGGCGGATTGCCTCCTCGTAAAAGGGCCGCGCCGCCTCCCATCCGCCCGCGTTCCACACCTCCTCGAGCGTCCGGTCTCCGGCGTCCTCGAGGAGCAATAAACCGCCCCCGGGATCGGCCGCGTATATCTCGGGAACGGGGAGACCAATCGCCCGGAAGTGGGCCTGAACGTTGATGAAGGGAAGCTCTTGTTCATCGAACGAAGAGGCGAGAATCATGCCGATAGAGGATGCGGCCGCCCCGCCGGGGATGGCTGCCCCGCCGGGGATGGCTGCCCCGCCGGGGTGGCGGAGGCGGAGATAGGAGCGATCCGAGGCGTCCCCCGCGAGCGGAGCGACCCCGGCCACCTCGGCCCCGAAGTAATCTACTGCCATCTCTTTCAGGCGCGCCACCGCCTCGCGCGGAATCTCCCCGGTCATGCGGTCCTCCCCGGCAACGGAGCGCTCCGGTCCAGCTCGGCGAGAATATCGGCGTAGGCGGCGCCCTCGGGGCGGCGAAGCTCGAAGGTAAGCGGCCCCTCGTAGGCGGCCTCCTCGAGCGCCCGCCAGAGGGCGGCGAAGGGGGTACCGCCCGCCCCCGGAATCAGATGCCCGTCGCTCTCCCCATCGTTGTCGTGCAGATGGGTGGCAGCGGCGAGCGGCGCGAGCCGCCCGAAGGCCTCCCCGGCGCCCTCCCCCTCGGTGAGGAAGGCGTGGCCGGCGTCGATGCAGGCCCGCACCCGGGGGTGATCGATCCGCTCGATAAGGGATTTAATCTGATCGGCCCCCCCGAGCGGGGCCGGGATGTTTTCGATGGCGAGCGTCATATCCAGATGCTCGGCGACGGGGATGAGCCGTTCGATGCTCTGGCGAAAGCCGTCGGGGTGGTCCGTGGCGCCGGCCGCCCCGGGAGCCGAGGGGTGGAGGATGGCTATCCGCGCTCCGAGACCGCCCAAGGCGACCAGCGAGGCAAGGGTCTGATTTATGGCTTCGAGGCGCTGCTCGGGGTCCATGTCGGCGAGGGAGAGCCACCTCCCGGCGCGGGCCTGGTCCAGGCTGGCGTAAAACGGAGCGTGAAAGCTCGACGGCTCAAGAGAGAGCTCCTTCAACCAGCCTCCCAGCCGCGACACCGCTCCGGGGTCGGCGTAGGGGAGATTCGGAATCATGGCCCAGAGCTCGACTCGATCGTATCCGGCCTCGGACACCGCCCGAAGGTGGTCGAAAGTCAGGGGTTCGTAAGCGAAAAGGTGGGCTGACACACTCGGAAATGGGGGCAAGAAGTATCCTTTATTGTTGATGGGGCGGAAAAATAACCCTTTTGCCCATTATACGGCCCCGCCACTAACAGGAACAACGGGGCCCCGTCAACGCGAAAAAATGAGCGCTCCCGGCCTTTGGGGTATACATTGGAATCAGCCTTCCCGGCCACAGCGGCTTGTATCTCAGTCTAGTTTCTAAAAGGGGCGATGCCGCCCCCACCGGAGCGAGGGCATATTCCGCGGAAAGTCCGGCGATTTGTTGACAGTTGGGAGCTTTCCATAGTATTGGTCAGACCACCAGACCAGAAGCGACCCGTTTTGAAGTTGATTTTTAGCTCAAGTCGCCGGGGATTTCGCCCGGCCCGCCGCCGGGACTTGAACCCGGCCTGGAGGTGAATTCTTGCTCCGCCCGATCAAAAAAACGCGCCTCTACGAGGGCGTCGTCTCCCAAATCGAACACCTGATCCGGACGAAAAAACTCTCTCCGGGCGACCGGCTTCCCTCCGAGCGCGAGCTCGCCACCACCCTCGGCCTCGGGCGCGCTTCGGTCCGCGAGGCGCTCCGCACCCTCGACAGCACAGGTCTCATCGAAGTGCGGAGCGGTCAGGGGGCTTTCCTCCGCAACCTCAGCGTCGATCCCTACCTCGCCTCGATCCGCGAAAGCCTCTCGTTCCTGCTCGATGTCCGCGAGGAGACCCTGCTCGAACTCTGGGAGGTGCGCCAGGGCCTCGAGGAGCAGATCGCCTCCCACGCCGCCGGCCGGCGCAGTGAGTCGGACGTCGAGTCGCTTCGCACCCTGACCGGGGAGATGAGAGGCGGCAAGGCCTCGCCGGAGGTGTTCGTCCGCGCGGGAATCGCCTTTCACCGCAAGCTCGCCGAGGCGGCGGGGAACACCGTCCTCCTCACCCTTTGGGAGGCCATCGCCGGCCTCATCGAAAAGAGCCAGCGGCGCATCATCGGCATCCCCGGCCAGCCCGACGAGGCCCTCGCCAAGCACGAGGCGCTCCTCGCCGCCGTCGAGGCGGGCGATTCCGGCCGCGCGCTCGGGGCGATGCGCGAGCACATGGAAAAAGAGGGAGACCATCTTCGGGAGGCGCTGGTGGCCGCGGGGTATTCGGACCGCCCGGCGGCGGCTCCCGTTTCGACAGGCGAAGTGAATGCCAATAAAGGGGCCCGGAAGATAAAAAAAGGAGAGGGGAAAACAAAAAAAACGGCTTAGATCGAAAGTCATTTCGTTTAAATTCGCGAGGCGCGGGCTCGGGCCTTCGCTGCGCACGAAGCGAAACAACTGTTTCAGCCACTTCTATTTAAGGAGGAGTTCACTATGGTGGACCTCAGCAAACAGGGAATGCCGATGGATTTCTTGCAGCGAGAGCATTATCAGTCGCCCCGCCGCGTGTTCAGCCAGACGGGCAGCGACTGGCAGCGCCGGGTCGATTTCGACCAGATGCGCAAGGACCGCCTGCAGCGCGCCAAGGACATGATGGAAAAACACGACATGGACGCCGTCATCATGTTCAAGGGCGAGAACATCCGCTACACCTGCTCGGTCTTTCAGGGCAACTGGAAGAACAATATCTTCATCCGCTACGCGGTCCTCTGCCGCGGCGCCGAGACGCCCGTACTCTTCGAGACGGCGGGCTCGGACTACGAGTGCGCCCGCATCGACGCCCCCTGGCTCAAGGGCAACATCCGGCCCGCCATCACCTGGAAATGGTCCGAGACGGCCGAGCAGATGATGGTCAACCGCATGGTCGATTCGGTCATCGACGTCCTCAAGGAGGGCGGCGTCGACCTGAACGGACGCATCGGCATCGACATCATGGATTTCCAGGCCTACAGCGCCTTCACCGAAAAGGGCGTGAACCTGGTCAACGCCTGGCCGGCGATGAGCGAGGCCCGCGTCATCAAGACGCCCGAGGAGATCGAGTGCCTCAAGATCAGCTCGACCATCGGCGATACCTGCATGTGGAAAATCCGCCACGAATGGCTCAAGCCCGGCATCCGCGAGTGCGACCTCACGGCCTGGGTGAACAACCTGCTCTACGAGGAGGGCTTCGACTTCGTTTATGACATCATCGTCGCCTCGGGCGGCAACACCAGCCCGTACCGGCGCTGGCACACCGACAAGATGATCCGCGACGGCGACCTCGTCATCGTGGACATCAATGCCATCGGTCCGGGCGGCTACTTCGTCGACTACGTGCGCTGCTTCAAGTGCGGCGGCGACTGGACGAAGACCGAAAAAGCGCTCTACCGCGAGGTGTACGACTCGATGTACGCCGGCCTCGTCAACCTGAAGCCCGGCATGACGACCAAGGACGTGGCTTCCCAGTTCCCCGTGTACGCCGACGACAAGTACGGCACCGTCACGCTCCAGCAGTTCGCCCACTCCATCGGCCTCGACCTTTACGAGGGCATGTGGATCAGCCGGGCCTACAGCCTCGACTACCCCGTCGAGATCAAGGAAAATATGT
Organism: bacterium; assembly: GCA_030922375.1. Lineage (GTDB taxonomy): Bacteria > UBA8248 > UBA8248 > UBA8248 > UBA8248 > UBA8248. Next base: position 16,472 of record JAVEPB010000089.1, read on the forward strand.
ACTTCGCCATCGAGACCTTCGCCGGCCATCCGGGCCTGCCGCAGACGGTCCGCCTCGAGGAGAACGTCCTCGTCGGCCCCGACGGGCCGATCATCTTCACCGGCATGCAGCACTACGACGAGTGCATCAAGGATTCGCCGTACTTCGACTTCTCGAACAAGTCTCGCGGCGAGGCGCGTTACGAGTAAACCGGTTATTACTTTCCCCGATGGGCGGGGCGGCCTCGGGCCGCCTCCCGCCGGGGCCTTACCTTCAAAGCAGAGGAGAGAAGGGTGATGAGCGAGCCCTGGAACACGGACATGTGGTTCACCAGCCCCTGGAACTTCGACGAGGAAGTCCGGGATCAGGTCAATTTCGACCCCAGCCCCAAGCTGCACGACGTGACCCTGCGCGACGGCGAGCAGCAGACCGGCGTCCTCTTCAACAAGGACGAAAAAATCCGCATCGCCGAGGCGCTGGCCGAGGTGGGCATCCACCGAATCGAGGCCGGCATGCCCGTCGTCTCCAAACAGGACGAAGAGGCCATCAAGGAGATCGTCAAGCGCCTCGAGGGCTCTGACACCCAGGTGTTCAGCTTCGCGCGCTGCATGGCCGACGATGTGAAGCGCTCGGTCGACACCGGCGTCAAGGGCATCGTCATGGAAGTGCCCAGCTCGACCCATATCATCGAGCGGGCCTACAAGTGGGACCTCAACAAGGCGATCGACACCTCGATCAAGGCGACCCAGTACGCCAAGGAAAACGGCCTCTACGTCTGTTTCTTCCCGATCGACTTCTCGCGCGCCCCGCTCGACTGGGTGCTCGACATGCTCAAGAGGGTCGCCACCGAAGGGCACATGGACGCCCTCGCCATCGTGGACACCTTCGGCGGCCTCGCGCCCCACACCGTGCCCCACCTCATCAAGAAGATGCGTGAGGTATTCCCGGACACGCCGTTCGAACCCCACTTCCACGACGACTACGGCATGGGCGTCGCGAACACCCTGATGGCGATGGCGGCGGGATGCCAGGTGGCCCAGACCTCGGTCACCGGGCTCGGCGAGCGCGCCGGAAACTGCGCCTACGAAGAGCTCGCCCTCGCCATGAAGACCATGTACGACGTGGACATGGGCCTCAAGACCGAAAAATTCGTCGAGACCTCGCGTCTCGTCACCGGGCTGGCGAACGTCGCCGTCCCGCCGAAC
>JAVEPB010000090.1 GCA_030922375.1 bacterium
TCGAGCGCGCTGTGAAACGCGGCCACAAGGGCGTCAAAATCGGCACGAACGTCCGGGGGCGAAATCTCGACGACCCGGCGCTGGACGTGTTCTGGGACAAGGTGGTTTCGCTCGACGTTCCAATCCTGATCCATCCGGGCGACATTATCGGCCGGGAAAACCGGATGAAGGACTACTACCTCCCCAACCTCATCTCGAACCCCCTCGACACCACCATCGCCGCCGCCTGCCTGATGTTCGGCGGGGTCCTCGATCGGTTTCCGGACATTAAAATCATCCTCGCCCACCTGGGCGGCTTCACTCCCTGGATCAGGGGCCGCTGGGAGCACGGCTGGGAAGTGCGCGAGGAGCCGAAGGCGAAGGGCGCCAAGTCACCCGACGAATATCTGGGGAAATTTTACTACGACACCGTTATCCACAACGCCGACTGTCTGGAATTCGCCGTGAAAACCCTCGGCGCGGACCGGATTCTCTACGGCACCGACGCCCCCTGGGACATGGGCGATCTCAGGCCTGTGCGAGAGGCCCCTGGCATCTCGGACCTATCGCCCGGGGATCAGGAAAAAATCCTCTCGGGCAACGCGAAGAAGCTTTTCAGGATTTCGCAGGTGGATTAGCGGGGCGGACCCTTTGGCCTCACTTCACGACGTGAATTTCCCGAATCGGGTATTTGTGAAAGTTCTCCGCGCCCCCGTCCGTGACGAGGCAGACGTCTCCCAGCCAGATGCCCATTGACTCGTCCTCGGTCGAGGGCCAGCCCGTCACGCTGAGGCAGGTGTTTTTCTGAAAAACGAAATCGGGGTCGGTCACGCTGTCCCCCGCGCCGCGAACGTCGGGAGGCTCGTTCCAGGTGGACCAGCCGGTGATGCTGGTCTTGGCCTTGTAGCCCGCGTCCTGGATGGTGTCGAGGCAAAGGGAGGTGAGCTCCCCGACGCGGACCCCGGGCTTGATGGCCGCGTGGAGATCGTGGCTGGTCTTGACCCCGAGGTTGAAGAGTTTTTCGTACTCGGGGGTGGGGTCGCCCATGAAAAAAGTCCCCCAAATCTTGCCGTAGTAGCCGCCGACCCCGGCCGCCACCTCGGTCATCACCACGTCGCCCATTTCGATCGGCGTCGTAAGCGGATAGTAGTGCGGGTAATCCATGTCGGGGTTGCTCATCGGCGTCCGGCCCACATGCCCCAGCGTCAGCCTCGCGTCCATATCGAGGGCGGTGCGGCCCATGAGGTTATACAGATCGCAGGGGCGGACTCCCGGCCGGGCCGCGTCCACCATGACCTCGTAGACGGCGTCGGTGATGGCCGCCGACTGCCGCATGCGGGCGATCTCTTCTTCGCTCTTGACCAGCCGAAGGTGCTCGTACCACCGGGTGACGACCTCGAACCCGGCCTCGGGAAGCGCCCCGGTGATGAGGACATGAGCCTCGTGGGGCAGGTTGATGTTCAGCCATCCCGTATCGCCGACGATGCCGATTTTCTTTTTTTCGAGGCCAAGCTCCTTGAGGCGGGCCGCCACCGGCCCCGCCGAATCGCCGAGACCGCCCGTGCGCGTGAACGAGCCGCCGGGGCGCACATCCTTGACGACGCCGTTGTCACGAATATTCTTGACCTGGTTCGAGCTCATGATGAACATCGTGGGCGCCTCGTGGAGCGGAAACACGAGATAGGTCTGGCTCCATGAAGCGACGCTGGTGAGATAGACCAGGTTCGTCTGGCCGGGCTCCATGCCCATCCCCCGGCTCACCCCGTAGACCAGCAGGCAGTCGAGGCCCTTCTCCTCCATGCCCTTCCGGATATTGGCGTAGCGCCGCTCGTACTCTTCCTCGGAAAACCACGGCCAGAAATAATTCGGGCACTCCATGACCAACCCCCTCTTTATTAAATCGGCGAACCCGCCGCTAAAACAAAATCAAAAAAACCTTCCGGCTAATAGCCGTCGGCGGCGTAGTTGCCGGGGGTTGGTGTCGCCCCGGTGGGAGATTTGGTCACCACGGCCTCGCGTCCGCCGTGGCGCTCGATCAGCTCCGCCTGATCGCGCTTCGCCATCCGGTCCACCCCTTCCGGGTCAACGATCTCTCTCAGGGCCGCCTCCATCTCCCCCAAAATTTCCCTGTGGGCCGGGCTCGGCGCGAGATCGTTTTGCTCCTCGGGGTCCGCCTCCAGATCGAAAAGCTCGGGCGGGAAATTCACGTAATGGATGTACTTGAATTTATCCCGCCGAAGCATATAGGCCGCCGTCTCCGCCCCGGCGGCATGGTATTCGCTGAAAACGGCGCGGCCGGGATCGTCCGGGCCCGAGGCGATGCCGTAAAGCGAGCTTCCGGGCAAGCCGGCATCTTGCTCGTTCGGCTCGACGCCGACCGCCTCGAGGATCGTCTGGTAAAAATCAACGAGAGAAACGGGGGTGGACACCTCTTTTCCGGCGGGAACATCGGCCCCGGACATGATGAGCGGGATGGCGGCCGACTCTTCGTACATCGTTCCCTTCCCCCAGGTTCCCCGGGCACCCAGGTTCTCGCCGTGGTCCGACACATAAATGATTCGCGTGGACTCGGACAGGCCCGCCTTCTCGAAACTATCGAGGAGCCGCCCGATGTTGTGATCGAGAAACGAGCAGAGGCCGAAATAGGAGGCGATGGCGATGCGCCGCTTCTCGTCGTCGAAATAATCGTCCGAGTCGATGCACCTGCGGAAGGCGTCGATCCAGGGATGGGTGGGCCGCCCGTCCGCGGCGTGCGCCTTGGGAAGCGGCATCCGGTCCGGCGGGTACATATCGAAAAACGCCTGGGGCGCCTTCAGGGGGAAATGCGGGCTCACCAGCGAAACAAACGTCATCCAGGGCTTGTCCGCCTCTTTCTCGGCCTCGTTTTCGATCCAATGACAGGCCTTTTCGGTGATATCGAGGTCGTAGTTCGAGTAGCTCGTCGGCCCCGGACCGATTTCAGCGGCGAGCGCTTTCGCCCCCTGTACCGGCAGCGGATCGCGTACCGAGCCCGGCAGGCTGCCCACGCCGTTCCGGACGTGCATCGGGACAACTTGCCGGTCAAACCCGGTTGGGTCGGTCTCGTTCCTGTAGTGGAGCTTTCCGATGGAAATGACGGGATTCCCGTTGGCCTGGAGGCGGCGCCCCCAGCCCGGCGTCTCACCGGTATAGGGATGGGCGTTGTCCCAGTTTCCGATCTCGTGGATGTAGCGACCCGTGGCGAAGCCCGCGCGGGCGGGGGTGCAGATGGGACAGTTCGTGTAGGCGTTCGTGAACCGCGCGCCCGACGCGGCGAGCCTGTCGATATTCGGCGTCTTCACGATAGGGTGGCCGTAGCAGCCCGAGGCCTTGACGCTGTGCTCGTCCGACATGATGACGAGCATATTCTTCGGTTCCATGGTTCTCGCTCCAGCAGGTATCTATCGATGAATGAAGAGTAAACTATCCGGTTCCGACATCCTCACCGAACACGGGTGCGCATCAATATCTTCGGCCGTTTGAATTCTCTCCGGCTCGATCCACGCCGACACGATCCACACCGGAAATCACTGTCCCGCCGGCGGCGCGCCTCAACTCGCTTTAGCCCGTATCCGGCCCAATCCTCTTTTTAAAAAGGTTCGAAACTTTTCCGGCGCCTCGCACCACCGTTCGGACGATTTCCTCCCTGCGGCTTTTCGATATTCCCGCCGAAGGCATCGCAGCGACGAGTACGGCGATGAGAGCGCCGTCTTTTTCCAATACAGGCGCGGCGACGCCGAGTATCTCCGGAGATCTCTCGCCGTTGCTCACGGCGTAGCCCTGCTCCCTGATCTTTTCAATCTCTTTTAACATATCCGCTTTACGGATGAGGGAATTTTTGGTGAAGCGGGGCAATCCGAATTTCCGATATAGCCGCTCGACCCTTTCGGGGGGCCAGTAAGCCGAAAAAACCTTCGCCCCCGAGCCCACGAAGTTCCATGACCGCCGATTCCCCTGAAACGAATAAACCTTGAGCCGGCCCGGGTTCTCCATATTCTCGACTAACACCATATCGTCCCCATCCTCCACCCGGATGGAAATCGTCGCCTGAAGTTTCACCGCCAACTCCTCGATCAGGGGCCGCGCCTCGGGAATCAGGTTGACGTGTCTGCCCGCCTCGACACCCAACTCAAGGGCGCCGAAACCGAGCGAGTACCTGGCCGACTTCGGGCATCTTTGAAGAAATCCGGCGTCCACAAGCGTCTTCAGAGACCGGTGGACCTGGTTCTTATGCAGGCCCATCTCACGGGCAATCTCGCTCACCCCCCACTCGGGATGAGGCTCCCTGAAGATACCGAGTATCTCCAGACCCCGTCTGAGCCCCTCGGATCGGTTTGCGGCGTCCATCGGACGAAACCCTTTCAAGAATATGTCCACATTATGTGTATATACTTATGAACTATGTGGACACTATTTTCCAACGTCCTTCGGGCGATGTCAAGAAAATGCGGAAGCCGAATATATAAATCTCATAAAATCAACAACTTGGATTACTGGCGCCCGGGCTGATTTTGCGAATTTCGGTTTTGATTCATGGTATGATGCCCTGTTTTCTTCTCCAGGTATTCCAGTCTCTGGAATGAACCGCATTGATACGGACCGATGGAGGTAATCGCGTGGAATCATTGGATGTTTTAGGAAAGAACTACGTCCGCGAAGACGGAAAAGAAATCGTGGCGGGGTCGGGCTGTTTCGTGGACGACCTCTCGCCCGTCGGGGTCCTTTACGGGGCGGTGGTCCGAGCCGGCCGCCCTCACGCCCGCATTCTCAATGTGGACACCAGCAAGGCATCTCGCGCGAAGGGCGTCGCCTGCGTTCTGACCGCAGAGGATGTCCCGAACAACGCATACGGTCCCGTCTTTCAAGACCAGCCCGTCCTTTGCGGCGAAAAAGTTCGTTACGAGGGAGACCCCATCGCCGCCCTCTGCGCGGATAGTTGGGAGGCCGCCGAGGCGGCGGCCCGCCTGATCCGGGTCGATTACGAGGACCTTCCCGCCGTAACCAGCGCCGAGGAGGCCATCCGCCCCGGTAGTGCGCTCGTGCACGAATCCCACCCCACGGGAAACATCGTGAAGGAAGGCAGGGTGATCCGCGGCGATGTGGCGGCGGGCTTCGCCGAGGCCGACATCATCGTCGAGAATCGCTACATCTCCCGCGGGCAGGAACACGCCGCGATCGAGACCCACATTTGCATGGCCGAGGTGGACCCTGCCGGCACGCTCACCGTTCACGTCTCCTCCCAGACGCCTTTCCGTATCCGCGGCGACCTCAGTAAGGTTCTGGGACTCCCCATCACCCGGGTCCGGGTCCTCAGCAGCACGTCGGGAGGGGCCTTTGGCGGAAAACACGAGATCATGCTGGAGTCTCTCGCCTCACTGTGCGCCCTGCGCACACGAAGGCCCGTGAAATTCCGCATGTCGCGCGAGGAGGAGTTCACTACCTCAAGCATCCGGCATACCTTCACGATGGACTACAAATTCGGCGTGAAGCGCGACGGTAAAATCACCGCGGCCGAAATAAAACTGCTAGTGGACGGAGGCGCCTACTGTTCCGCCGGTCCAGGCGTCGTCACCAAGGGCGCCCTGATGGGGCCGGGGCCTTACCGCATCGATAATATCCAGGCGGACTTCACCCTCACCTACACCAACAACGGAAACGCGGGGGCGGTCCGCGGCTTCGGCGCGACCCAGACGTGCTACGCCTGCGAGCGCCACATGGACCTCATCGCCCGTCGGCTGAACATGGACCCGCTCGAGCTCAGGAGCCGAAACGCCATGGAGACCGGAGATCCCGCCCACAGCGGAGATCCCATCACAAGCTGCGGTTTCGTCGAGACGTTGGAAAAAGCCACCCAAGCCGTGAACTGGGACGCCATCGGCCGCGGCGCGAAGTCGGCCTGCGGCACAAAACGGATGGGCCGGGGACTTGCCGGCATGATCTACCCCACGGCCGGCTTCGGAAGGGGGGGGCCGACCGCCGCATTCGCCCGCGTCAACGAAGACGCCACCCTCACCGTCATCACGGGAACCACCGATGTGGGCCAGGGCGCAAACGTCATCCTCCGTCAGATTGCCGCTGAAGAACTCGGCATCGCCTTCGAGAACGTTCACATCATCAACGGAGACACCTCCATCTCGCCGTTCGACCCGGGCTCGACGGGCAGCCGCATCTCTCACCTCGCGGGAAAAGCCGTCCAGGCCGCTGTGGAGAAAGTGAAGACGCAGCTTCTCGAAAAAGCGGCCGGAATGATCGAGGCCGACGCGGAGGATCTCGACATCAGGAGCGAGGAGGTCTTCGTCAAGGGAGCCCCGGACCGGAGGATTTCGCTCAAGGAGGTGGCCCTCGCCTGCCACAAGGCGGCGGAGCTGGTGTTGAGCGAAGCCACCTGCCATTCGACCGATCTCGTCGTCGACGCGAACTACCAGGGAAAGGCGTTCGAGTGCTACGTGTTCGCCACCCAGTGCGCCGAGGTCGAGGTGGACGTGGAAACGGGCGAATACCGCGTCCTCCAGCTCTCCGCGGCCCACGACGTGGGAAAAGCCGTCAACCCGATGAACGTGGAGGGACAGATCGAGGGTGGCTCAAGCATGGGCTACGGCCTGGGGCTGACCGAAATCATCCAGATGAAGGACGGAATGGTGCAAAACCCCGACTTTGCGAATTATTTACTTCCGACCACGATCGACAGCCCCGAACGCTTGATTCCGATTATCGTTGAAGCCGCGGAGCCGCGAGGACCCTTCGGAGTCAAGGCGGTGGCCGAGCCCGCGGTGAACCCGACGGCGCCGGCCGTCGTAAACGCCATCTGCGACGCCATCGGCGCGGAGATCACCGATCTGCCGGCGACGCCGGAGGCGGTCCTTCAGGCCATCCGGAACGGGAGCTAGGGCGAAACACTTATAAGGCCGGGCCCACCGGCCACTCGAGCGCCGTCACCCCCAAGAACCAACAGGGTTCGGGCCGGTAGCAAAGTACCTTCGCCCGGGTGTCGCCCGCCAGGGCGGCGGCCGAGAGCCAGTTTCTGAGTTCGTTCCCGCCGTTTCCGCCGGCGTCGATCTTCTCCTGGCTCCACTCCGAGAGCGATTTCGCGTTGCCTTCCCGCAGAGGGGCGATGACGGACTCGTCCCATTCCTCGTCGATGCGCCCGAGCTCGGGGGTACCGATCCAGTGAGAGGGACCTCCGGTCGCCAGGACGGCCACCCGCTCCACCCTGTCGTAGGTCTCGAGCGCGCGCCGCACCGCGATGCCCAGCTGATAGGCCCTCCGGGCCGGGGCCAGGGGGGGCGCGACGGTGTTCTGCAGGATCGGGACAATCGGAATGGCCGGATCCCCCATCAGATATAGCGGCGAAACGATGGAATGGTCGAATTCGATCTCCTGGCACATCGCCGGATCGAAATTGCTCTGGAGCAGCGCGTTCACCAGATAGAGGCCAAGCGCCGCATCGCCCTTCCGGCCGCCCTCCACCTCGGGCATGTAGGCCTCGCTCGCCACATTGTGATAGGTGGGCTTCACACCCACCGCCAGCGAGGGATGGCGATCCAGGAACAGGGAGTGGAGATGATCGTTCTCGAATACAACGAGGGCCTCAGCTCCCCTGTCGAGCATGGCCTTTCCCATACGCTCGTAGCAGGAGAAAACCTCATCCTGAACCTCCTGGGCCGGTTCGTTACGGCGCAAAAGGAAAAGGGGGGTGTGGGTGGCCGCGAAAACGGCGACGACTTCAGCCACTGCGGCTCCCTCCCCGGGGTTCGTAAAACGAGAGGCCCTCGAGGGCGGCCCTGTAATCGTCGTCGCTGATTTTTTTCCAAATCTGGTAAACGCGAAGCAGGTAGGGGTTCACCCCCATGTTCCAAAGAGCGCGGACATCGCCGCTTTGCACGGCGGCCACCTCTTCTTCGGAAAGGTCGTATCCGGCGAGAAACGCTTCCGGAGCCTCCTCGAATTTGGCGCGCTCATCGGGAAACTGAATCTCGTGGACCAGCTTGTTGATACTGTAGGGAAGCATCGCTCACACTCCATCCCGGGTACCGGATCCCCTCCCGGCGCCCGATACCCGGCGTCCGGCAAAACAATAAGCTAAATCCCTCTCTATCGCCGCGAATCTATACGGAAAATCACCGGAGAAAAAGCGTCGCGCGCCGACCAGCCTAGACCGAAACCTTCTCGGAGCCGTTCGTAGCGTGGACGTCCATGCCCATCGCGCGCATGACCTTGAGTTTCTTCATGATGATGCCGCCGTCGCTGTGGAGCATGTTGTAGGCGTTCCGCAGATACATCTCGATGGGCAGCTCGCGCATGACGCCCATGCCCCCGTGTATCTCCATCGCCGCGCGCGTCACGTCGCAGGCCGCCTCGTGGGCAAAATAGCTCGCCGAGCCCGCCATTTTCGTATCGACGGGGAGCTTGTCGCGGTCGTCGATCTGCCGCGACGCCTGCCAGATATAGGCGCGGGCGGCGTTGATCTGGGTGTACATCTCGACCAGCTTCAAGCCAATGGCCTGATGATGGACGAGCAATTTCCCGCTCGCCCGGCGGTTGCTCGCGTACTCGAGCGTAGCCTCATATGCAGCCCGGGCGAGCCCCACCATCGCCGCCGCGTTGATCAGACTGTCCCCGCCCCGAAGGTGGCTGTTGATGTTCACGATGCCGTAGTTCTCGGGGCCGAGGCGGTTGGCGACTGGCACCTTGGCATCCTCGAATATCATCTCGCGGTTGAGGTTCAGGCGGTACCCCATCTTGTCGTGCACCCGCCCGAAGGAAAGCCCCGGCGTGTCGATCGGAACCATGAGAAGGGTCGAGCCCTCGAGGATATTTTTCGTCGGATCGGTGCGCACGTAAACGAAATTGAGCTTGGCGTAGCCCACGTTCGAGATAAATCGCTTCCTGCCGTTGAGGATGTAGTAATCTCCCTCACGCACCGCCCGGGTCCTGAAGCCGCCGTCCACGCCATCGTAGGGGAGCAGGTTCTCCGAGCCCGTATCGTCTTCGGTCATGGCCTGGGAGATCATGAACGTCGGGTCATCGACAAAGGCCTTGAGCCACTTGTCCCGTTGCTCCTTCGTCGCCAGGGCATCGGCCATCAGAAGGTGCGTGATCTTCGCGCAGGAGAGAAGCATCCCCACCACGCCCCGGTCGCCCCAGCCAAGCTCCTCTCCCACGACGCAATGCGTGAAGAGACTGCTGATCCCGCCGCCGCCGTATTCCTCCGGAACGGTCATCGTCCTGAATCCCGCCGCGTCGGCTTTCTCGAGGAGCGAGTCCATATAAGCGCTTTTCGCTGGGTCGGCGTTGTGATCCAGGTCCATGGCGATGGGGCGAATCTCCTTCACCGCGAAATCATGAGCCAGTTTCTGAAGCGCGATTTGCTCTTCCGTCATATACGCATCAACAAACATTTCCACCTCCTCACTCGGCGGCCGGGCGCCTGGCAACCCTTGCCTGGCCGGCCACGAAAAAAATTATTCCTCGATAATAACGGCAAATTCGACGGGGCGTCCCGTCTCACCCCAGAACGGCGATCTCTTCACTGCAATGATTCAGCATTTCCAGGCGATCGGAATGCAGAAAATAGGACTCTCCGACGAACAACTGACGCCAATCGCCGGTGGCCGTCATCGGGTGGACCGTGAGGAGCAGCCCGGCCTCGATTATTCTTTCGTTGTCGAGGTTCATGATGGACTCGCTCAGGTCGAGCCCGGTGGTGTGGGCGCTGCCGACCCCTTTCATGGCGTAGCCGTGCCGCTCCAGCGCGCCGCCGATCGCCTCCGCCACCGAGGTAAAGGTCTCGCCCGGCCTGATTTGCTCCAGCGCGCATCGTTTCGCATCGAGGCAGGCGTCGTGGGCCTCCCGGATAGCGCCGGGGGGATCGCCGAAGGAAACGAGGCGCACCACCTGATTCCAGTAGCCATCGACGCGGGGCGTGATCTCAAGGAGCACCAGATCGCCCTCCCGGAATTTCCTCTCCGTCGGAGGAACGACAAACCCCCGGAAGACATCCGCCTCCCCGCCGGGGTGCCCATCGGGCCGCCCGGCCCCCAGCATATTGAAATAGCCGTCCGCTCCTTCGGCGGTCATGACCCGCTCCAACTCGGCCCGCCATTCGAGTTCGCTGAGTCCGGGCCGGAGAACCTCGAGGGAGCGTTTCCAGCCCAGATCGGCCACCCTCGCCCCCCGCCGCGCCGCCTCGAGTTCCTCTTCGCTCTTGGCCTCCCGCGCATCGAAAACAACCGGGGACGCCTCGACGAACTCCACGCCCGGCAACTCCGAGCGTATCTCCTCGGCCGCGACGGCCGGAAAGGCGGCGAGACTCGATACGCCGATCCTTCCGCCACGGGAATTTATGGACTTCATATGGGCGCAGAGATCGCCCACCGGCTTGCCGGAAAGGCGCATGTCCTCGATCCAGCCGGCCCGCCGGGCGTCGAGAAGCTGATTCTCCCCGGGAATGAACGCCGCCGGCTCGCCCTCCTGGGGGAAAAAAATAACAGCGGTGGCGAAAATCAGGCAATAGTTCGAAAGATAGGTAAAATTACCGTTCCACTGGCCCCCGACGCCGGTATTTCCGAAAACGATGAGGGCGTCCAGCCCTTCCCGTTCCATATTCGCGCGAACCGCCCGGTATCGCCGGTCACGCTCCGCCAAAGTAAAGCCCACTCATCGCCCCTTTCGCTCTCGGGTTTAACAACGGATTCATGCGAAACGCCCCACCCGCCGGCCCGTCAAGCATGGCAAGGCGAGTGGTTCAAATTCACATGTAATATGTTTATAATCTTAATACTTCATGTTCACCGGTTCAAATTCCATTTCGGCGGAATGAGGTTTTTTCCCGAAAGAGCGCCTATGGACAATATTTTCTCGGGGACACCGTTTACCAACCACAGCGTTCCCTACTACTACCAGATTGCGGATCTGCTGCGCAGGCGAATCGAGCAGGGCGAGCTGCCGCCCGGCTCGAAGATTCCCAAGGAGCTGGATCTGGCCAAGATGTTCGGCGTAAGCCGCGTGCCTGTCCGCCAGGCGCTCTCCCTTCTCGTTTCGGACGGCCTTCTCCACCGTTACCGGGGCCACGGGACTTTTGTCTCCGAGGATCTGAAACCCCCAAAGATGTTGAACCTCACCGGAATCGCCGAGGAGTATGTTTCTCACGGAATGGAAGGCGAGCTTCGCCTGCTCTCCGTCAGGAACTCCCCCTCCAGCCCCCAACTGGCGGATTTCCTGAGGCTCACCCCCGGCGATGAAATCACCCACATTCAGCGAATCCGCATGGTCGAGGGGGTACCCTTTTGCTACGTTAATAATTATGTTTCCGCCGAAATCGGAAATAAAATTCCCCGGCCGGATTACGCGAAACGCTCTCTTCTGAAAATTTTCGAGCGCCGCCTCCAGATCAAAATAGGCGAAATCAATCAAACCATCGAAGCCCGGACGGCCGACAAGGAAGTCGCTTCGCTCCTTTCGATCGGCCTTATGGCCCCGGTGATGTACGTTGAGACATTCGTTCACAGCGGAGACGGGACTCCGCTTGAATTCTCCCAGATTTTCTACCGGGGCGACCGTTTCAAATACAGCGTCAACCAGCTTCCCTGACCAACGAAGCTATCCCGTCAAACAAACTCCCGTGACGGGGCTCCCGGCGGAGCAGGCATGCAAGGCCCTTTGGTCAACGGCAGAGAGGAGAGAGCGATGGCAGACACCACAGGCGGCGGACGCCTCCACCTGGCCCTGGCGGGGGATATCGAGATCAACCGGGACAACCCCGAAAAGGTTTTCGACCGAATCCTCCCGGAACTCGAAAAAGCCGACATCCGCTTCGGCGGCCTTGAGGCGTCATTGTCCGAAAAAGGGGCGGCCGTCACAGGCAAAATCACCATGCGCCACCATCCGAGGATGATTGAAGGGTATATCGCCGGTGGGTTCGACACGGTGGCTTTCGCGAGCAATCACTGCATGGACTACGGCATCGAGCCGTTCGTGGAAACGATGGCGCTTCTAGAGAAGCGGGGTATCGCCTTCTCGGGCTCGGGAAGAAACATCGAGGAGGCGCGGACTCCGGCCATTATCGAACGAAAGGGAATCCGCGTCGGGTTCCTCACCCACGTGCTCAACCTGCCCATGGGCTGGGGAGCGAACCCGAACAAAGCCGGTGTCGCCCCGCTACGCGAAGATCCCCTTTTCGGCCCGCCCTATTTAAACGAAGAAGAGCTCGAAGCCATGGCGGAAACCATCAAATCCGTCCGGCCCCGGGTGGACATCCTCATCGCCACCTTCCACTGGGGCTCCAGCCAGAGCCGCACCCTCACCCTCTCCCAGCAGGCCGCCGCCCACACCGCCATCGACGCCGGAGCCGACCTCGTCATCGGCCAGCACCCGCATATTCTTCAGGGAATAGAGATTTACAACGGCAAGGCGATCTGCTACGCGCTCGGAAATCTCGTCCTCGACCACGATCACCCCATGTTCCTCCCCACGGTGAAAGAATCCATCATCGTTAGGTGCGTCATCGAGGGAAAGGAGGTCCGGCGCCTATCCTTTGTCCCCGTTCTCATCGGCGACGACGGTAGGCCCTCGATCCTCTCAGGCGAGGACGAAAAATTCGGCGAGATAATGGCAACGATGCAAAAAATATCGAAGAAATTGGGAACCGATCTGAAGTTGACGGGAGAGGAGGCCGTCATCATCGGGCCGTAGGCCACCGCCCAAGCCTCCCGGGCGTTATCCGCTCAATATACTCACTGCCGCAACGCCGGAGAGATGCGGCCCCGTGGACGGCCGGGTAATGCGTAATCGAGGTGGCCTCTCCCGCGAGAAAGGGCCGCTCCGGAGATGACCGGGCCGGCATGAAATATTTATCTTCCCGCGAAAATATTTCCTCCCTCCGTTCACATCCGCCCCCCGGAGAGGTGCATAATAGCGTTTCTTTATCGAACGATTCACATTCACCCGGAGGCCGGACGCAATGGACTTACTAACAATCACTTCCCCCCCCGAAATCAAAAAAGAAGAGTTCTCCCTCCTGGTGCACGGCTTCCGGCCCTTTTTTCTTTTGGCCAGTGGCTACGGGTCGGTTTTCCTGAGCGCCTGGCTGGTGTTTTTTTTCGATGCCGCTCCCAGCCCGGCCTCTTTCCGCCCCGTCATCTGGCACGGCCATGAAATGGTGTTCGGCTTCGCCATCGCCGCGGTTTGTGGTTTTCTTCTCACGGCGTCCACGACCTGGAGCAACGCCCGGCCCGTGACAGGCCGCCCTCTCGGGGCAGTCGTTTGGACATGGGTGGCCGGACGCGCCGCAATGTGGCTCTCGGCCCTGCTCCCCGCCTTTGCGGTGGCGCTGATCGACCTGGCCTTGATGCCTGTGCTCGCCGCCGCGATGTGGCCCGTCCTCACCGCCCAGGGGAGCCGAAAGAATCTGGTGTTTCTAATCGTCCTCGCTCTTTTTTTCACCGCCAACCTGATGTTTCACCTCGAATCCGTTTTCGGGATCGGGGGCCTGGCGGAGACGGGTCTCCAACTCGGCGTCTATCTCCTGGCGGTTTTGATCATCGTCGTCATCGGACGGATTGTGCCCACCTTCATCACGGTGGAGCGCCTGGCAGTCGAGGGCCCCAAGGCACCTCTCACCCGCCCGGTTATCGAGTGGCTGGCCATCGGCTCCGTCGCACTGCTCATCGCGGCGAATCTGGTTGACCGGGGAGCCTCTTGGGCCGGCCTTCTCGCCCTGGCGGCGGCGGCGTTTCAAATTGTCCGAATATTCACCTGGAGGGCCGGCAGCCTGCTCTTAAAGCCCCACCTCGCAGCGCTTCATCTCGGATATGGCTGGATAATCGCGGGACTCGCCCTTACCGGAATCGCCTATCTGGACGGACCCGTCCCCGAGGTGAGCGCACTTCACGCGATAACCGTGGGCGGGATTGGAACCATGATCCTGGCCGTCATGTCGATTGTCTCCCTGCTTCACACGGGCAGGCCCGCGCAAATTAGGCCCATCGTCGTTTTTTCCTATTTATTGATCACAGCTGCGGCTTTCGTCCGGGCCGCCGCTCCGGTCCTCTTCTTCGAGAGCTACAAGGAAGCGCTGATTTTTTCCGGGGTCTTATGGACGGCTGCATTCGGGATTTTTCTGGCCGTATATTGGCCGATACTAACCCGCCCACGACCGGACGGGATACCGGGTTAGTTTCGTTAAATCACGCCGGCTTCAACGCGGCGGCGACCAAGCGCGGTTATCTCGAGAAACTCGGACTGCGGACAGTTGAAATATCACTGGAGAACACCAACCCCGTCGTCGAAGCCGGGACCGAGCGCAAAATGCCAATATTTTTCGTCTGCGATCGACGCCTCGAAGAAGGTCAAGGGCATCCGCGCCAAACGGAAGGCCCGGTTCAAGTAGGGAAACCAGGACGGGCGGGCCCGGAAGAATCACCGGGTCAAACGCACTGAGGAATAGATGGAGGCCAGGCGGCGGATATCCCGTCCCTGGCCTCCGTTTTTTCTTGAATTGTTCGAGTGACTCCCGCAAATCCGGAGAAAGCTACCAGCCCCGGGGTTCGCTCTCAAAAACACCCAGAGACTCGAGCGTTTCCTTCGTATGCTCCTTCGCCTCCCGGTTCAGCGGCAGAACAGGCTTTCGCGTCTCCCCCACGGGCCGGCCCATCAATTCCATCGCATGTTTCACCGTGGCGGGATAATTCGTTTGGAGCAGCTTCAGGAGAACGCCCACTTTATATTGAAGCGGGCGCGCCGTTTCATAATCTCCCTTCATACAGGCATCGAAGAGGCTCTGGATCAGCCTGGGCGCCACCTCGCCGCAATTCGAAAACGAGCCGGACCCGCCCACCGGGATGGATGTCAGCAGCCACTCGATCCCGGTGAACACGGAAAAATTCGACCGCACGGCCGAGGCCACGCGGCAGGCCCCGGTGAAATAATTCATGTCGAACGAAGCGTCCTTGAGCGCGGCCAGATTGGGCAGCTTTTCGATCATCTCGCCCAGCATGTCGTGGGAAATCCCCACCTGTACCCGCCTCGGGTTGTTATAGGCGATCATTTTCATATCGACGCTATTCCCCAGGGTGAGGAAGTGGTCGAGATGGGCCTCGGCCTCGGGCTCCCAGTGGTAGGGAGAGAGGACCACCATCCCCGACGCCCCGGCGGACTCGCTGTGCCGCGCCAAATCGAGCATGTTGTCCGTCCCCGGCATGCTCACGTTCACGAAAACGGGAATCCTCCCTCCGGCCGCCCTCACCAGGGAACTGACAAGTTCCTTTCGCTCCCGCACCGTCAGATTGGGAGACTCCCCGATATGCATGGGATGGGCGATAAAGGGAAATCCCGATTCGATCAGAAAATTGATCTGCCTTTCGAAAGTTTCAAAATCGACCCGGCCATCCGCCTTGAAGGCGGTAACGGGAGCGGCCATGATTCCCCGAAGCTTGCCGTCCATCCCCATCTCCTTGTTTAAAACAAACGATTTCTTTATTGCTCCTTGGAGAGTTCGACGATTTTCTCCTGCAAATATTCGCCGACGCCCTTTGTATTCAAATCTCCGCCCAGATCGCCGGTGATTTTGTTCTCCTTGACCGCGGCCTGCACCGCGCCCCAGATCAATTCCGCCGCCCGAGTGTGACCAAGCGTATCGAGCATGATCCGGCCCGTGAGGACGGTGGCGAAGGGATTCGCGATTCCCTTGAGGGCGATATCGGGGGCCGTTCCGTGGACGGGCTCGAACATGCAAACCCGGCCCGGATGAATGCACCCCGAGGCGGCGACGCCGACCCCGCCCACAAGGCTGGCGCACAAATCGCTCAAAATGTCGCCATACATGTTGTTCGTCACGATTACGCCGAATTTTTCCGGATGCAAAACAAGGTCCATACACAGTGTATCGATGAAATAATGTTCCCCCTCGACATCGGGGAACTCCTCGTTCATCCGCCAGAACACCCGCTTCCAAAGGCCGTGGGCGTGAATCAGGGATCCGTGTTTGTCCGCCATCGTCACCTTCGGGTAGCCGTGAGCGCGGGCATACTCGAAGGCGTAGCGGCAAATTCGCTCGACCCCCTTATAGGTATTCACGTCCTCCTGAATGGCCACCTCGTCGGTCGTCCCTTTTTTGAAGTTGCCTCCCATCCGGACGTTAACGCCCTCGGTATTCTCGCGAACCACGACCAGATCGATGGGCACTTCCTTTTTGAGAGGACAAAACCGGCTGTCGAGCAAGGGTGCGGGCCGAAGATTCACGAAAAGATCGAGCTCCCAGCGGAGCCCCACGAGAAGATCCCGGCAATTGATGCCCGCAGGCACCCGCGGATCGTCGCCCGCGCTCCCGAAGAGGATCGCATCATGCTTCTCGGCCAGGCTGCGCACCAGGGCCGGTACATCCTCGGGAAGCGGCGAACCCTCCTCCAGATACCGCTGGGCGCCATAGCCGTACACAGTGGGAGTTACCTCTACACCACAGACACCGGCCGCTTCCTTAATCACCTCGGCCGCAACGGGCAGAATATCGTGCCCGACGCCGTCCCCGAGAATAACGGCGAGATCGATATTATTTTCAGGCATTTCATTTCCCTTCAGGAACATTCGTCGGCACCCCTCCGGAAGGAAGCGGGCGCACGATTTACCGGAGCTTGGCTGCTGCCTTCAGATTCATGATGGAATCGGCCGCCAGGTGCGGGAAAACATTCGCGTCGCGCAGGAGCTTTTCCACGGGCGCGTCGCGCATGACCCCGGAGCCGCCGAAAATTTCCACCGCCAGCCTGGTAATCTGAAGAGCGCACTCGGTGGCAAACACCTTCATCAACTGTTTCGAGGAGGACTCAAACTCGGCAGCCCCCTCCTCACCGCTCTCGACCACCTGGAAGAGATAGCTCTTCGCCGCCTCGAGGCGCATATACATGTCCGAAAGCTTCAGGGCGATGGACTGATGCTCGATGATGGGTTTCCCGCCCTGAACCCTGTTCCGGGCATGATCGAGGGCATGCTCGAAAGCGGCCTGTGAAATACCGATGACGTTCGCGGCCAACTCGACATCGTTGAAACTCACAAACCGCTCCGAGCTGTCATGTTTTCCCTTGTTCAACTCGCCCAGCAAGTTCTCCTGGGGGACGCGGCAATCCTGAAAAATCAATTCGGCGTTCTGATAAAAGCGCCAACCGATCTTGTCATGGCGGCGGCCGATGGTGAACCCGGGTGTATCGGCCGGAACGAAAAACATGGTGGTGCCCTCGGAGATCGGCACCTTCGGATTCGTGCGGGTGCGGATGATATAAAGCTTCGCGACGCCGCCGTTGGCGATAAAGTGCTTCATCCCGTTGATGACATATTCGTTGCCGTCCTTCACCGCCGCGGTTTTCCATCCCGCGGTGGGGTCCTCGGGCGGCGGCATGCGGTTGTCCGATCCGGCTCCTGGCTCGGACCCCCCCATCCCCAGAAGGTAGAGATCGTCCTCCAAAAACGGGGGCAGGAAGCGCTCGCGCTGCTCATCCGTCGCCAGCCGGCAAATCATCGGGGTCCACTTCCAGCATTGGCTGAATGTCTTGGCGACCCCGCCGTCTCCGCGCGCCAATTCCAGAATGACCAAAACCTGACCCATCAGGTCGATACCCGGCCCCCCGAACTCCTCGGGAACGGCAAGCGTCCGAAGACCGAGGGCCGACCCTTTTTTAACCAACTCGGGGCTAAAGGTTTCCGCCGGGTCCTGGATCCGGTCACGCTCGGCGGCAACCGGAATTATTTCCTTTTCGGCGAAATCCCGGGCCATTTGCTGAAGCGCCCGGTGTTCGTCGTTGAGTTCCTGATGCATCTTGATCTCCTATTCAAACTTTTTCCGGTGAAACTCTCAGGGAGGGTGATGGAATGAAAAACAGGCTCCCGAAGGAGACAGAATTACACGGACAATTTCTCTATATTTCCCAGCCGCCTGAATACGACCGTTCCGGCCAGGAGCAGGATTGCCTGGACCAGGGCGAACGCGGCAGTCACGCCGAGCTGCTCGTTCTCGCTGATGACATAAAGGGCCACCGCCATCGGGGTGCTTTCCTCGGTGGCAAGAAGCGCGGATACCGGCAACTCCCGGATGAACATGATGAACAGCATGAGATAGGCCGCGAAAATACCGGGCCGAAGAAGCGGCACCGTCACCTTGCGTATCGTCCCGATGAACGATTCGCCGCACACCCGGGAGCTTTCCTCAAGCTCTGCGCTCAGCGACTGGAGCACCGAGGTAATCGTCCGCAGGCCATAGGGCAGATAGCGCGTCATGTAAGCCAGCATCAAAAGGAAGAGCGGGAAGCCGTAGAGGGGCGTATGGATCCAGGTGATGAGAAACGCCATGCCCATGACCAGGCCCGGGACACCGATCGGAAGCGTAGCCACATAGTCTACAACGCTCGATAGCTTCTTGTTCTTGCCACGAAGAATCACCATCGAGAGGAAGGTGCACAGAACCACGGTCATGAAGCCGCCAACAATGCCCAGCAACAAACTGTTCTTCATCGCGTCGATGGCGTAGTCGTATGAGAAAAGAATGAAATCCCAGTTATAGAACGAGAGCTGGCTCCATCTGAAGCCGCCCAGCCAGGCCCGTTGGAACGAGGCCAGAAGAAGCGCGCCCAGGGGCAGGATCACCGCCATGAGGATGTAGACAAAGTTCAGCGCGAACGCGGCCCAGCGCCAAGGGCCAAGCGATATGCGGTGTGGCCTGAAGCCCTTGCCCGTCACCGTCACATAACTTCTCGGCGCGACAACCTTTCGCTGGATGTAAAGCCCTATCACCGCGATCAGCATGAGAACGCTGCCCGCCGCCGCCGCGCCGCCCAGATCGAGGGGATACTCCTCCATCTTGACGTAGATGGTGGTGGAAAGCGTAAAAATCCGGGCTATCGGCCCCAGCAGGGTGGGCACGCCGAACACGCCCGCGCTGACGACAAAAATGATAATGGCCCCCGAGAGAATGGCCGGGGTCGAAAGCGGTATCGTCACCCGGAGCGCGGTACGCAGCACCCCGGTTCCGCATACCCGCGCGGACTCCTCAAGCGCCGGGTCCATCCGGTTCAGCGAGCCGATGGTGAACAGATACATGTAAGGAATGTAAAAAAGCACCAGGACCATGATCATTCCGGTCATGGAATAAATATTGAACGGGGGAGCCGAGAGGCCGAACAGATCGATCATCCACCGGTTCAGCATCCCGGTTCGAGGGGCGGCAAGCGCCCACCAGGCGATAGCGCCCAAAAACGATGAAAGAAAGAACGGGATCAGGGTCAGCGGCTCGAGAATTCCCCGAAACGGCATATCGGTCCGCGCATGGAACCAAGCGATCGCAACACCGACGATGCTCGAAAAGAACGCGGTTCCAAACGCAAGGATCAACGTATTCCAGATCGCCGAAATAATCTTCGGCTCGGTAAAAGTACTTATGTAGTTATTCAGCGTGAACCCGGCCCAGCCGGTCTCGACGTGAATTTGGAAGCTACTCCATACGTACACTCCAATTGGAATAATCGCCAGAATGGTAAGAAGAACCAGCGACCCAATCTTCGTGAAGTTCTCGGTGTTGAACAGCCCCCCGAAGAGGGGGACGGGCGCAACCGCAGCCTGCGCGGCGGCCGCGCCCGTATTCAATGAGCTTTGCGCTTCATCAGATTCCGTTGACAAACAGGAATCCTCCTTAAACTATTCTCGGTTAATTCTTTCTCGGAGCCGAGCTGAATACGTTGCTGAACTCCTTCTGCCACATCTTGACTTCATCGTGTCCGATTTTACCCCAGTCTACAGGGATGATGTTCACCCTGTCGATGGGCGGCGCGATGCCGTCATCGGCCAGGATGAACTTGTTGATGTCCGCGTTCTTATGAGGCGGAAGCGGCCGGCCCGAGTTCAGCGGATTGTACTCGAGCATTTTATGATGACCTCTCACGCTGCGCCAGTAGTCGACAAACAGCTTGGCCATGTTGGGGTGCTTGGCCTTCGCCATGATCACGGCGCCGATGGGAAGAGCCACAGAACCCTCTTTCGGGTAAATTGGGGACATCTTCACGCCGGCCTTTTTGGCGATCCAGTTGTGGCGGGCCATGATGGTGGTGCCGAACCAGTACTCGCCCGCCATCAGGGAGCGCCGCTGGGCCGAGCCGCGAATCATTACACCCGATTTGGCGTCGTTCAATTTCTGAAAATAGCTCTTGGGCAGAACCTTGCGCAGGCCGCGGTACCAGAGCGCGTAGGTCTCCGAGCGGCTGGCGTCGCCGACGAGAACCTTGCCTGCGTATTCGGGCTTGACCAGGTCGAGCCAGCTGTTGAGCTTCACATTGCCGGCCAGATCGAGGTTCACCGCCATGGTGTTGATTTGCGCGTCGGCCACCCAGTAGCCGGGAGCGTTCATCTTGGCATCCGCCGCAGGCTTAAAGTACTTATCCTCGGGCGAGGTGTACTTCATCAAATTGCCGCGCTTGCGCATCGAGTGGAGCCAGGAAGCGGCAGCAAGGACAACCACGTCCACCGATAGCTTGTTGGCATTGATCTCCGCCTCGAAGCGCTTGATGAGGGTGGATGACTTGCGGTTGGCGAACCGGAACTTCACGTTCGGGAGGCCGTACAACTTTTTGAAATCCTTCTCGAGCGCCTTGGCCGCTTTCACGGGAGCCAGGTTGGTGGCCCACGAAAAAGAGCCCTCTTTTTTCGCGCCCGCAATGAGCTTGGCCACACGGGCTTTCTCCGCTCCCGACAAAGAGTTCAAAATCGGCGAAGCCGCCCAGGCGGCACTGCTAAACCCAACTATGGCCGCAAAAGCAATAGCCATTCCCAACCAGAAACTACCTTGCTTTCTCATTTGGACTCCTCCTTTGATAAAGAAACTGATCCATTCAACTTCCCTAAATCTCCAAAACTTCCCGGAACAACAAATCCTAATCCTTCAACACCACGCATCTCTCGGGTGAGATGGACATGTTTACCCGCTTTCCGGCCTCCATCACTTCGTCGCCTCGGACATGCACCCTGAGATCGGTGTCTCCCACCCGAATCAGGCAGTCCCAGAACTCTCCGAGATAAACCGCCTCGCTCACGACCCCATCGAGTTGATTCGCCCCGCCGGAGTCCGGCTCATGCAGCTCGATATACTCTGGCCTAACGGTCAGGAGAACATCTGCTCCCTTGGCGATCTCCCTGTCCAATCCGGCACCGCATAAAATTTTGGCGCCCAGTTTCGGAACGTCCACCGAAAGGCCGCCGGAGTTTTTCTCCCCGGCGTTGCCCTCGATAATGTTCGTCACTCCGATAAAGTCGGCGACAAAGCTGTTAGCGGGTTCGTTGTAGGTGGAATGCGGGTCGCCCACCTGCTGAATACTTCCATCCTTCATGACGATAATCCGGTCACTCATGACCATGGCCTCGGCCTGATCGTGGGTGACATAGAGCGCCGTCAATTTAAGGTCTTTCACGAGGTTGACCAGTTCGAGCCGCATCCGCTCGCGGAGCTTGGCGTCTAGGTTGCTCAAGGGCTCGTCGAAAAGGAGAACGCGGGGATTGTACGCCACCGCCCGGGCGAGGGATACGCGTTGCTGCTGGCCGCCGGAGAGTTTCGTGGCGTTTCGATCCCCAAGGCCCCCCAGGCCGACAAGCTCAAGCGCCTTGTCGACTTTCCCTCTAACCTCGTTTCGGGACGCCCCCTGCGCTTGAAGACCATAGGACACGTTTTCGGCAACGGACATATGTGGCCAGATGGCGTAGGACTGAAAAACCATTCCGAGATGTCTCTTCTCGGGCGGCAGGCAAACTCCCTTGCTGCCTGAGGTGAATAACTCGCCGCCAATCGAAATTTCCCCGTCGTCGGGGGTTTCGAGACCCGCGATGCACCGAAGCGTCGTCGTCTTGCCGCAACCGCTGGGGCCCAGCAAGGTAACGAACTCCCCTTCCGCGACGGCAAAACTGATATTGTCCACCGCCAGCGTTTCCGTTCCAAAGCTTTTCACTAAATCCGTTACGACTACTTCCGCCATTATTCGCTCCTAGGACGCCGCGGCAGCGGCCACCTTTAGAAAAGTGTCTTCCTCTTCGTTAATCAGCCCCATGTCAAGTTCCATCTCCCGAACCAACGGAATAACCTTTTCGCCAACCCGCTCGCACTCGGAATGAAGGGGAAAGCCCGAAAGGATAAGGAGGTGAACTCCCGCCTGCTCGATCTCAATTATTTTTCTGGCGCATTGCTCATAATTCCCGACAATTGTAACGGCGGACCCCGACCGAATGCGGCCCATTCCCGCCCAGAGATTCGGTCCGACCATCTCCTCTTTCGTTCGTTCCTGCTGGTTCCGGGTTCCTTTGCTGTCGAATTTCGATATTACCTTTCCCCGGTGGGCCAAAACCTCGGGATCGACCTGGCTGAGGACTTCCTCCGCCGCCTCGAAGGCTTCCTCTTCCGTATCGCGCGCCATGATTTGAAACCGCGTCACGTACTTGAGCGGCCGGCCCCTTCCCTCGAGGGACTTTTCCATTCCTTCGATTTGCTCCCTCACCTGATCCGGGGTCTCCCCCCAGAACACCCAGTAGTCACCGTGCCGGACGGTTATTTTCCGGGCGATCTCCGAAGCACCCGCCATAAAAAAAGGGATCCGTGGTTTCTGCACCGGCCGGGGATACACCGAAGCATCCCGGAAACGATAGTACTTTCCCTCGAAGGAAAATTTATCCTGGGTCCAGAGCCCTTCGAGAACCTGGACATACTCCTCCGTCCGCTCATACCGCGTGTCGTGGTCGAGGTCGTCTCCATAGGCCGAAAGATCGGAGCCGCCGGTCACGATATTGTACATGATTCGCCCGCCGCTCAATTCATCCAGTGAAGCCATCATCCGGGCGCAATAGGACGGGTGAATCATCCCCGGGCGGACGGCGAGAAGTAGCTTGATGGTCTTCGTCGCTGGGGCGACGACCGCCGCGTTGATAATGCTGTCCCAGGTCGGCGCCTCGCGCCCGTAGTGTCCGCTGACCTGCGATGTGGGAACGAGAAGGGTGGTAAATCCGGATTTCTCGGCGTTTTGGGCGACGCGGGTGAAAGTCTCGAAACTTGGAGGAAACTCGGCGAATTTCCGGCCGACATGAGAACCATCTCCATCGCACGACATGTACCACGCCAACTCGATGGACAAGAACTCCCCTCCCTGGAATGAAACCGAATATTAAAGCCTAAACAGTGTTGGATATGGTATTCAGTATAAACATATCCCGGCCCGAGAGCCAACGGCTACCGCCTAAATGTGCTCGTAAATATCAAGATTCATTCCACCCTTGAGAACCCCGCCGCTCAGATGACCGATAAGGACATCTTCATTCCTGCCGGGTCCGCCGCTCAGAGCCATATGAATATGGACATACGGCTGAGGCTCGGTCCAATCCACATCGCCCAGCGCCGCTGGGGGGGATTCGGGCCAGCTAATGGTGCCCACGGCCACTAATTCACGCCACTCCTCGAAAACGCGCCTATCCACATCATATCCGTCCATTGTCCTAAACCCCGAAATCATCTCGGTCCGGGAAAGGGCTCCCAGGAGAAAGACGGAGCCTGCGCGGATATTTTTCTCCTTTACAAACCGATTGAGCTCTCCGTAAAAATCGTCTCCGGCCTCATATTCCAGATGAAATATTCTGCCCAGCTTTCGTTCCACAGCTTTCATAAGCCCTTCCCCTCATAAATCTTTTGCTTCGAATGGCTTCTCAGTTACTAACCTCATCCTTCGCCTCGTCGAAGACTCGTTCCAGACCCTCACGAAAAGTGTCCTTTCGCTGCTGGAGCCAATACTCCCCCCGGGAGGCGTCCCCATGAAAAAATTTGGTGAAAGATGGATCCTCCACGGCCTCCCCCTTGCTCCGGCCCTCCTGAACCAGTCGTCTCATGCCCCCAAGGACCTCCGTAAGGCGTTCGCGCAAATTTCTGGGCACGTCCTTTCCGCAAATCTCTCCGTGTCCGGGAACAATGGTGTCCACATCAAGGCCCTCGACCCACGAAAGCGCCTCAATCCACTGGCCCAGATGAGCATCGCGCATTCCCATCGACGGGCCGTTGATCACGACATCTCCCGAAAACAACACCCCCTCCTCGGGGACAAGCACGGAAGTGCATGCCGGAGAGTGGCCCCCCTTGCGGTGAATCTCGAAAGTAAGCGGAGAAAGGTGAAGAATCAGGGAATCTTCAAAACAAAATTGAGGGAGGGGAACCGGGGCCTCCAGAATTTGATCCGCCTCCTCCACATGACCCTGATCCCGCAGGGTTTCGGTGAAAATTTCCTTTGAAAAGGCGTTGGCCCCCTTCGAAATTTCTCCGTACACATATTGAGGGGCGATGAAATGAACATCGCCGACGAAGGCGGCTCCCGTCGTGTGGTCGCCATGATAATCCGTGGCGATGAGATACTGGATGCCGCGGGAGCTAAGAGGCCCAACCTCGGAAAGCCAGTGGCTCGAGTCCGTCGGCCTCACCGGGCAATCGAGGAGCACCACCCCTTTTTCCGTAACGGCGGCGCCCACGTTGGCCCAGTCGTACCCTGTTTCCGCATAAAGATGCTCGCTCAACTGCCGCATGACCCCTCCCCTTTCTAAGTATTTCGGGAATTTTCGTCATCAAAAGCCCATTTGCCTCCGCCGTCAAGGCCACCACCGCTATTTTCAGATAAGTGACCGCCAGTGAAGTGTTAGGGTAAAATGTTGGACAGTTATCCCGGCGTTGTCGTAGTCTCTATGCAAATCCATTTCCATCGCGAAGGCACCTCTTTTCCGGAAACGGAAAGGGAGACTAAATGGGTGTTCCCCGATTCGAACTTCTCGAACCAGATACCTACGAAGAGGCGAGCCGGCTTATCTCCGCGCACGAAACAATCCCACTCGCCGGGGGAACCGCCATTATCTCCATGATGCGCCAGCGCCTCTTCAATCCTTCGCATATCGTTTCGTTGCACAAAATAAGCGGCCTCGACGGTGTTTCGCCCTCAAAAAGCGGCGGGCTTTCAATCGGAGCCATGTCTACCTTGCGATCCGTCGAAATACATCCCGCCATTCGGAGCCAATACCCGCTTCTGAGCGAAACCCTTTCCTCCGTCGCGAATGTTCGGGTCCGCTGGTCGGCGACGGTAGGCGGAAACCTGGCGCACGGGGACTATCGCCTCGACCCCCCCGGCGCCCTGATCGCTCTCGGAGCGAGAGTTCGCCTTGGCTCGGCAAGGGGCGA
>JAVEPB010000091.1 GCA_030922375.1 bacterium
GCCTGTTCATGAAGCGCACCATCCCCACCTCGGCGCTCGTCACCTTCCCCAACGCCGGCCACCTCATCAACCTCGAGGAGCCCGCCATGTTCAACCGCACCGTCCTCGACTTCATCACCGAGGTGGACGCCGGACGCTGGCCCACCCGCGACCCGCGCTCGATCAGCGCCTCATCATTGATGCAGGAGGACAAGTAGGGGAATTTTCGGTGGCAGACGCGGCCCGACGCCGCCGGGAAGAGGCTAGACGGGAGATGGATCGAACAGCCCCCCCCACCGTTCACAGCCGTGTAAGGGGATTTCCCTTACCTTACTCTCCCGATTGTTTCATCTCCTTCTCGGGATCGGCGACGGTGAAGGCGAAGATAAGCGCCACGACAACCAACAACATCGCGATGATGTCGAGAGAGTGTGCATAGCTCATCCGGGCGATGAGGAATCCCGCGACGATGGGCCCCGCCGATTCGCCGATATCCCAGATCGTGCCAAAGACGCCCATGGCCGCCCTCATGCGGCCCGCCTTGACGAGATCCGCCACAAGGGCCGTGGTGACGGGGTGACCGAAGCCACACCGAGCCCAAGAAGGGCAGAAGAAATAATCAGAAATTGAAAACTATCTCCGCGGAAGGTGACGGGAAGGGAGCCGGCGCACAGAAGAAGGCCGATGATGATCACGGGCTTGCGCCCGACCCGGTCCGAGGACCATCCCGCGAGCGGCTTCGCCGCCATGGCAGTCGCGAGCTGCACCCCGAGGACAATTCCGATCTGGGCGTCGTTGAGCGAGGCCGCCTTGGCGTAAATCGGAATAAACCCGAGGAAAGCGCCGTATCCCACGTACATGACGGCTTCGAGGCCCGAGGCGATGACCACCGGCGGGCTGGACAGGACCTCCATGATTCCGTCGCGAAACTTTTTCCAGCGGGTATCCGCGGCGGATGCGCTCCGCTCTTCGGCAGCGGGAGGCTCGGGCAGAAACACGAGGGCCAGCAAAGTAATGACCCCCAAAACCCCCACCAGGAGGTAGGTGGCGCTGTAGCTCGCCGTGTAGAACAAAACCGTCCCGCCTACGAGCGGGCCCACCGTAGAGCCGACATCGTTCGCGGATGCGTACCAGCCCAGTTTGACCCCTCTCCCCTCTTCGGCGAGATCCGCGATATAGGCCGCCGCCACCGGAGAAAAGTTAGCGGTGGCGAAGCCATGCAGGAAACGCAGCAGGAGAAGAGAAATCGGACCGGTTACAAATGGATACATGAGGGGCGGAAACGCGAAGAAAAGGCACCCCAGCAGCATCATCCGTTTTTTCCCGATTACATCGGAGAGCGCTCCGGCGGGAAGTTTGACGAAAATGCCGTGATCGTTGAAGCTGCGACAATGACTCCCAGAAGTTCCGGCGATGCCCCCAGGTCCTGTGCGAATCGGGGAAGGATGGGGCTTCTGGCCATCTGATAGCCCAGACGGGACAGCATCGAAGCAATAACGACCGCCATGAACGCGTTCATCGGCTATCTCCCCCGATTATTGCCTTCACGAAAAAGCGCCGCGCTCATTCTTCGGGCTCGTGGTTCGGCATATGCGCCCACCGGGCGCTCTCCGGCGGCGGGCGAGAGGAAGGATTTACCGGTTGAATTATAAATCGTAGTCGGTCTGAATGAAGGAAAAATCAAGGACCCGAATGGACCCTCATTTAAGAATTGCCTTAATGGCCTCTTTCATCTCACCTTCCACTTTCTTCATTTTCTCGGGCGCCATATAGGGGTCGGTCGATCCGTACAACATGAAAGAACTCGCCGCCCGCATGCTCGTCCTCAGGTCCGCCTGCAGGAGAAAAGTGGAAGAAAACGCGGTCACCAAGCAGACGGCGAACCAGGCCGCGTACATTTTGATTTCCCTTGCCTTGTTCTGCAGAAGAATACGCTCCATTCCACTTTCCCTCCCGCGACCCCTCCGACCCCCGCTGCGCGACCGCCTTCTCCGGTCTCCGCCGGAGCGGGGCCTTTCCTCTCTCCCGTGGCTTGCCCTCATCGTCCGGATGATACTGACGGCCACGAAGGTCATAGCGTTTTGCCCAGGAGCTTGACCCCCGCCGGCGATGCCGCGTCCAGGTATGCTCCCAGCTGAGTACCCGAGCCATCTGCCAGAACCATCCACTTCGTGCCCTTGCCGCGCTTGGTCTTGCCCACGCACGGCCCCCCTTTTTGGCGGGGGCGAAGCTCCCGTCCACGAAGCACTCATCCCAGCGAATCTTACCGCGCTCGTTCAAGTCGGCCAGAAAGGCGCGCCACGGTTCCAGCAGAACGCCGCTCTCCTCCCACTCCCTGAGCCTGCGCCAGCAGGTGGTGGGGCTCCCGTACCGCCGGGGTAGCTCGCTCCAGGGAGCCCCGGTCCACAGGATCCACAAGATACCCTCGAAGCACTTGCGGTTATCTGCCCAGGGGCGACCGCCCTTGGGATTAATCTTCCGGGGCGGGAGATGGGGCTGGATCAGCTTCCACTGCCGATCGGTGAGGCCACGCCATGCCATGGCTGCACTCCTCCCGGCGGAGAACCACAGCATACCAAGTCATTTTGAAGTTATGAAATAACTTCTAGGTTGTTGGGGGTGGCAAGGCTGTTGATGCGCTACGGCCGGGGGAAGACAATGACATGTTGATCGACGCGGCGATGCTTTTCGCCCTCGGGGCGGCGTTTTCGTACGCCTGCGCCGATATGTCGCTCCGCTACGGGCTCCTGCACACCACCCCCTTCGTCGGTTCGACGGTCGGGCGCACGTTTTCGGTCCTGATTCTGGCCACCGCCGTCCTGATCTCGGGGGCCACCTTCCCGCTTCCGGGCGTCCATTACCTTTGGGTGTTTCTGGGCGGGGTGTTCAATCCCGGCTTGTTCGCCGTTTTCTTCATGTTCGGGATTTCGAAGATCGGCGTCTCCCGGGCCGCCCCCATCAAGAGGTCGTCTCCCCTCATCGCCGCTTTTTTCGCCCTCGTTTTTCTCGGCGAGCGGCCCGGTCCGGTGCAGTTGGCGGGCGTTGTCCTGGTCGTCTCGGGAGTCGGCCTGATCTCATCGGGCAGGACCGAGGGCCGGTGGCGGCGCATCCATGCACTCTGGCCCATCGCCGCGGCCGTTTTCGCCGGAACGGGCGCGATATTCAGGCGCAAGGGGCTACCCGCGTTTCCCGATCCCGTGGTGGGATCGTTGGTCGGCATGTCGGCGGCGCTGACCACGGTGACCCTTTATTCTGTCTTGTTTGAGCGCGATCAGATCGTGGATGGCTTCAGGACGGCCTGGAGGCCTTTTTTGTTGGGTGGGATCGCGGGAGCCGCGGGGAATTTTTTATACGCGAGCGCCCTTAAAGGGGGGGAGGTGTTCCGGATGGTTTCGCTCGTCCAGATCTCGCCGCTCGTTACGGTCGTGTTTGCGTTTGTTTTGCTCCGGAAGGTGGAGAAAATTACATGGCGGGTTCCCGCCGGAGCGGTCCTCACCGTTTTCGGGGCCATTCTGGTCAGCTTCCGCCCATGAAGGCGGTCGAAGGGGGGGTGGCTTCGAGGTGGACGGCCCTGCTAAAAAGCGGTATAGGAACGGGGTTTCGAGGCTTCGGCCCCTGGGGGCTTCGGTCCCCTGCCGAGGGCTGGAGCATGAACTAATGTTTGACCCCATCGTCCAGTCTGGCCCAGGACACCGGCCTTTCAAGCCGGCAACGCGGGTTCAAATCCCGCTGGGGTCACCATTAGTTTTCTCGGGCCTGGTTTCCCGAAGCGGTCCATAGAGATCCTCCCCCCGAATCGGGCGGTCGTTGCGCGGGGCGCGCGGAACCAGCGGCTCATCCATCCCGCGAAATAGTTCGATATTTTCTGTATTGATTATTGATTATTTATTGATTATTGAGGAAAATTCCGTATTCCGGACCGGCGGCCGAGAGTTTGGCTCTGGCGGCCGAGGGTTTGGCGCTGGTGGCGGGAAAGGTGGCGCTGGTTTCCGAGTTCCCCGGCCGGTGAATGGGGGCCTTGGCTTCAAGGGTGACCAAGGGTCTGGACGCCCGGGCCGGTATCACCGCTCATTCCGAATTCGGATATTGCGAGCGGACTGGCCGGCGGTTAGCGGCGCGCAAGCCCAAGAATATTATTGACGTTTCGGGGGCTTCCGATTAGACTGCCCGAAAATAATACAAAATACAATTATTTTTTTCAGGTGATTAATCGGGGCGTTACCCGATTCCGATGAAAGCGAGCGCCCGGTCCGATTATTTACTTGCGCACCAAAATTGGCGTGATTTATTTAAAATTCACGGGTTTTCCTCGGGGGAGTAATGGAGAATAAAGCAACCCTCCTAGAAATGAGAAATATCGACAAGTCCTTTCCCGGCGTCCATGCCCTCAAGGAAGTGGATTTTGTCCTGGAGTCGGGACAGGTTCACATACTCCTCGGCGAGAACGGCGCCGGAAAATCCACGCTCATCAAAATCCTGGCCGGAATCTACCAATCCGACAGCGGCGAAATACTCCTGGAGGGGAGCCCCACCGTTATCCCCGACGCACGGACGGGCCGTGACCTGGGTATCAGCGTCATATATCAGGAGCTGAACCTGGTCCCCGATCTCAGCGTAGCGAAGAATATTTATCTGGGCCGGGAGCCGGTCCTTCCCGGATTTTTAAAGAAAGTGGATTGGGAGCATGTCGAAAGAGAGTCGCGCGAGGTGATGAAACGGCTGGACGTCGATATCGACATCCTTGCTCCGGTGAGATCGCTAAGCGTCGCGGATCAGCAGATGGTCGAAATCGCCCGGGCGCTTGCCTTCGACTGCAAGATCCTCGTCATGGACGAGCCGACCTCATCGCTCAGCGGGCATGAAATCCATGAGCTTTTCAACGCCGTGGCCCGCCTCCGGGAGCAGGGGGTGGGGATCATCTACCGGGGATTTTGCCACGCCCAAGCCCCATCAGGCGAACTTCTTAAGTTATTCAATTCAGGAGGGAACCACTTTTTGCGGAGCACAGCCTGAGCAGATTATCGGCAAGTTAAGAGAAGCCGAGGTCCTGCTCTCTCAGGAACAGACCGTACCTGAGGCCTGCAAGCAGATCGAAGTATCCGAGCAGAGATGCGGGATGAGCTATTGAACCGGGAACTCTTCGATACGCTGGAAGAGGCGAAAGTGCTGGTGGAAAGGTGGAGGCATGAATACAATCACATTAGGCCTCACAGCGCGCTGGGCTACAGGCCACCGGCACCTGAGACGATAGAGCCAATGCCTCCGGGCTTCGCTACGCTTCGCCCTCCGGCATTGGCTTCTGGGGTAACATAAGGAGTGGTATCACTATCGGAGGCAGGTCATCTCCTGGAATCGAAAAACAATTTCGAACGCGTAGCCGTATTCATCGAACCGCTGAAGACGCCGGCTGCGATCATACTCACCCCGGGAGTCTATGTTTCTGGACAGACGGGGGCGGAGACCATCGGCACCCTCATCCACCGCTTCGCCCCGCTTAGGCTTCACATCATACGGGCCTCCACCGGAAACCAATTGGGCTATGCCCTGCTGCGGCCCGGCGAGACGCTTCGCACCATTTTTGTAAGAAATGGACGCTACTGGCAAGAACTATCGCGGAAATAATGAAAGGATAAATTCATGCGCACCACCCGTGCGGCCTAGCTTCCAGAGGACTTGGGCGGCGCTCCATTTGAACTCTTGGAGAGGAGAAAAGGAATGAGCTTTTATAACTGGGATATGCTTCCAGTCTCTCATGATCGCCCCGGCGTCTCACACCGGCGCATATTCGGGGACGATATTCAGATGCAACACCTCATCACCGAGCCCGGGGGAACTCCCTCGAAGATGCACAACCATCCCGACAAGGAGGAGTTT